>PIVQ01000097.1 GCA_003354055.1 Desulfobacteraceae bacterium
TTGTTTCTTCGACAGTCAAAACTTTTGTCCCTCGCAGGTTCTTCAGATAGACCTGGGCGTCTTTAACATTTGAAGGCACATCAATAACTGTGATTTTATTTGACTTCTTTGTCATACGAGCGATTGCCATGTTGAGAGCAGCCCAGTCTATTGCAATGTAATGATCATAAATGATATCTTTCACCTTGGTCTCCTTTTTTGTGTTTTTGTTTTTTCTGTCCGTTAAAACAAGTTACACGATTTGAGGTTCTTCCTCAAAGGAGACCATCTTTCTCTTTTTATCGAGAGCAGTAGGTGGAGAACCTTCGGTTGACAGATTATAAGCAGGTGTGGCCGGGTAAACATATTTGGTGCGTTTCGCTCAACCTTAACTGTTCTCGCGGCTCTCGCTGTTCCAGTTGTTCTCGCTATTCCACCTATATATCCAAATTTATAATTGCTGACTTGCCAATAATTGACTTGACTATCGGGCCTGCTTGTGGAATCATGGTTGTTACTCCTGTAACAAGAGTGTTAATACTTAACAAAGAGGTGCAAATGACCCAGAAATTTCCCCTTCCGGATCTGACTAAAACCGAATTTGATATCCTAAGAATTATCTGGAAAAACGATAAACTGAGTGTTCGAGAAGTCCACGACCAGATAACCGCAACCTATAACTGGGCCTATTCCACTACCAAAACCATGATGGACCGGATGGTACATAAGCAATTTCTAATACGAGAAAAATTTCACGGTGTTTTTCTATATCGCTCTCTCATATCCCGCCCAAAAGGGTTTGCCAGGTTCATTCAGTTCTTTGCAGATCGGGTCCTGGAAATAGATCATGGAGAAGTAGTTGCACTTTTTTCCAGGAGCAACGCCTTAGACGCCAATGAGATAAAGGAACTGGAAAGCCTCTTAGAGGATGCAAAGGAGAATCACAATGATACATCCTGAAGATGTCGCACTCATAGTGATACGATCTTTATCACTGCAATCGCTTTACGCTTTAATCTTGTTTCCAGTAATCTTGGGCCTGGTGAGGTGCACTCGAGGAAGATATCCCCAGTGGCAGCACGGACTATGGGTGTTGATCCTTTTTCGGCTTGTAATACCAACGGATACGGCGTTTATCTGGAGTGCAGGCAATCTCATCCAGTCGCATATTCCGCAAATTGTTTCCAGACCATTTTCAGAGTTTTCGAAAGCGCCATTCAATTTTAATGACAATCAAGATGTCTCTGCCGCGTTTTTTCCCAATGGGTTGGGGTACAATAAAAAGACATCGGAAAAGATACGGACACCGGGCAGGCACAATACAAACGTTTTTTCTTCACCCACATTTAAATCCTTTAGTCTTTCTATCTGCTGCATCTGGTTGACTATAATCGTATTCCTAATTATGCGGTTCCTTCAAAAACGGCATCTTTTTTGGAAAACAGCACGTAATGGAGAAAAACTTCTTAATCCTGATGTGCTTGATCTTGCTGAAGACTGGCGAAAACGGCTTTCTATCAGCAGAAAAATCACATTGAAGTCAGACGCCTCCAATGGCCCGCCTTTTACCATTGGATTATTACGGCCTGTTGTTGTCTTGCCTGAATATTTACTTTCCAAACCGGGGAATAGGGTCCTCGAGACTGTCCTGGCACATGAACTTGTGCATGTAAAACGCTGGGATGACCTCTCTATCTGTCTTCAGGAAATATTGAGAATCGTGTATTTTTTCAACCCCGTTGTCTGGTATATCATGCCCCGTCTCTCCTGGACCCGGGAGGCAGCCTGTGATACAGCGGTTCTCTTCCATGGTACCATTTCCCCAAAGAGCTATAGCAGGCATATACTCGCATTTCTAAAAACTCAGTCTGTCACAGGACGACCGCCCCGAAACTTTGCCGGGTTTACCTCAGCCGCCAGAGGTATGGCCTTTCGTTTAATTTCTATTCAAAAGGAGGAAAATATGAAATCTCATCCCATTAAAATGTATCTGGCTATAATTTTTATAGGGTTCTTTCTTCTTCCCATGTCACCGGTTATATCATCCGATCAGAGTGCTGCTAAGAGAGTTAAGCCGGAGGCAGTACAGGCCCTCCGACAAACCGGAGAGAACCCGTTGAATCAATACATATTAAACAGTATCCAATGCCAAAACCCTGATGATGTTTCATTCATTCTTTGGGGAGACCAAATTACTAAAAATTTTCAAAAAGAAGATTTTTCCAGACTCGCAGCCGCAACTGACTTTGACATGGTGGATAATATCGGGAATGGCCAGAAAGCCTATGTCTTTTACTTGCTTGGCAGCTCGAGGCGAGGACTATATCGTCCGAGTTTCCATTTTATAAAAAAGCAGGGCAAATTAGTACTTATTTATAAAAGCCACAATGTTTCGGCCTACCTTACTGATAAGCCAAAAATAAATGGGCACTACCAAATTGCAGAAGGATGGCGAGCCGACCTTTTTAACGGTGCTTATGATGATCGTGTCAAATTGGCATGGGGGTCCAGGCGCTGGTTTTGGACAGGAAATAAATATCTTCCTGCTTATACAGACTATACGGTTAAAGATGCTATGGAGCCGTCATTGCTGGGTAAGCAAAGAGAGTGGAACAGTGAGACTAAATCTTTGTACGAAGCTGCTTCCAGAGAATGAATCCACACCCTTTGCAAACAGGACATTCTATCTTTTTTTTCAAAAAAAACGAAACTACGAATCTGGACAGTATCCTTACAAGTAGAGGGCGGCAGAGATAAACTGCCGCCCTTTGGGTTTTTTAGCCGTAAAGGGTGTCTATCTCTTCTTCATAATTATCGATAATGATATTCTTCTTGAGTTTAAAGGTCGGGGTCATCATATTGTTTTCAATGGTGAATTCCGGGACCAGGGCTACTTTTTTAATGGTCTCAAAGGAGGCCAGGTCCTTATTCCGGGCAGCCACTTCACTTTCTGCAAGCGTCTGGATATCCTTATGGGTCAGCAGTTCCGCATAGTCACTGTAAGGGATATTTTTTTCTTTTGCATAAGCCAGGACGTTTTCCTCATCCAGAGTTGCCACGGCTGACAGGTATTTGCGCCTGTCTCCCACCACGCAGAACTGGTTGATATATTTTGAGGTCACCATGATGCCTTCGATACGGGAAGGGGCAATGTTCTTTCCGCCAGCCGTAATAATAAGGTCTTTTTTACGGCCTGTGATTTTTAACACGTTGTTCTCATCAATGGACCCGAGATCTCCGGTCCTGAGCCAGCCGTCTTCGGTAAAGGTGCCGATGGTCTCTTCAGGCATTTTATAATACTCTTTCATTACATTTCTGCCATAGTACAGAACCTCACCGTCGTCGGCAATTTTATGTTCAATGCCCACACCCGGAGGGCCGACCACGCCGAAATCATAGGAATCCGGGCGGTTGACGTTGGAAAAGGATGTGTTTTCCGTCATACCGATTCCCTCCAGGATCAGAAGACCTGCGGCATGGAAAAATTGTGCGATTTCAGGGTTGAGGGGAGCCGCACCTGAGATGCACCATTTGACATTGCCGCCCAAGGCTTTGTGGATTTTGGAGAAAATAAGCTTGGTGGCCACCTTGTATTTGAGGCCCAATCCCAATGGGATTGGTTTCCGGGCTACTTTGAGTTCGCTGACCTGGCCGCCAACCCCGCAGGCCCAGTTGAAGAGCTTCAGCGCCACGCCGCCCTTGGCCTCAACACCGGAGATAATTTTGGTATGGATCTTTTCAAAAACCCGGGGAACCGAGACAAACCAATGGGGACCGGCCAGCCCGAAATCCTCAAGCAGTGAATCAATGCTCCTGGCAAAGGTAGTTCTGTTCCCTGTTTTAATCCCAGTGTAGCAGCAGGTTCTGGCAAATACATGGGCCAGCGGCAGAAAGAGAAACATATCTTCTCCGTCGTTGAATTCCGCACATTGATAGACCGACTGGCAGGTATAGGTCAAATTATCGTGGGTCAGAACCACACCTTTGGGCACACCGGTGGTGCCTGAGGTATAAACCAGCCCGGCAGTATCGGAGGATGTGACTTGTTTTGTCCGCTCTTCAAATGCTGCATCCTCAATATCCCGGCCAAGGGCGAGAAATTCGTCATAGGTAATGATCCAGTCATCATCCTTGCAGTCTCCGTTAAAGAGAATAACCTTTCTGACGTTGGGGATTTCATCCCTGATTTCAAAAAGTTTATCCAGTTGGGTCTGATCCTCGGCAAAGACAAGCACCGCATCCGAATGATTGATGATATAGTTGCAGTCCTGGGGAAGATTGGACTGGTAAATGCCCACGGTGCCCCCGCCTATGCTCATATTCGCAAGATCGGTAAGGACCCACTTATAGCAGGTATAACTGAGGATGTTGACCTTGTCGTCGGGCTCAACCCCAAGCGCCATCAGACTTTTGGAAACAGATTTGACCTGGTCGTAGAATTCTTGCCAGGTAACTGATGTGGCGTCCCCATTGTCATCAAACCACCGGTATGCGGGTGACGAAGCATATTGGTCAACGGTTTCGCAGAGCATTTGATGAAAATTGGTATAATCCTTAAACTGCATAACTCCTCCTGTTGTTAAATTCCTGGCTTTATTAGTGATAAGACGCAACCTTCCTGTTTGGGACGATTCTGTCTATTTGGACATGTGTTTCTCCTTTTTGGTAGGTTTTTTTTAGTAAACATCATTATCGCAAAAAAAACAAGTTTGAGATCACGATATTTGTCAAAAGAAGCAAGAAAAGCTTGAACTATAAGAACCGCTTCCCCTTTTTTCGTCGTTTTCGCTTCTCTATCAGCTGGAATTGCTTAGGAATCGTTACAAAATAACTTGATCTAAATTATTTCCAAAACCCCTTAAAAGACTGGGTATTCTGAAAACAAAAGATCAAGTAATTTTGGAGCCGATCCTTATGCTATTTGTCTTCAAAACGATACCCGATCCCGTGAACCGTGGTGATCAGGGCAGGTGTACCCGGATTTTCCTCTACTTTCTTCCGCAAGACGGCAATATGCTGGTCCAGGGTCCGGGTTGTGCCGGGGTAGTTACGTCCCCAGACCCGGTTCAGGATGAAATCCCGTTCCAATACTTCACCCGAATGTTCGGAAAAAAGCCGGATTAAGTCTAATTCACGTTTTGACAGGTCATGATGCAGGTTAAGGCCGGAAAGCGTATAGGTTTTCGGATTCACCGTGAATTGAGCAAACCTGAAGGTTTTTTTGTTCGGTTCCCCGTTTTTTTCCGGCCTTATGCCCGATTGGATTCCAGATCTTCGGAGAACGGCTCCGATTCTGGCCAAAAGCTCATGGATGCCGAAGGGCTTGGTTATATAGTCGTCCGCCCCGAGCTTCAGCCCCACAACCTTGTCTATTTCCTCGCCCTTGGCCGTGAGCATGATAATGGGGATGGCTTCATTTTTTGATCGGATTGCTTTACAGACATCAAAACCGCTTTTCCCGGGCATCATTACATCCAGCAGAACCAGATCAAAGGTTTCCCGCTCAAACAGGTCAAGGGCCACCTGACCGTCACAGGCCTCAACCACTGCATAATCTTCGCTTTCAAGGGTGTCAGTAAGGCCGGTTCTGATATTTACATCATCCTCTGCCACCAGAATTCTAATTTGTTTCATGACAAGTTATCCTTATTGTAAAACAGCAGCCGGAACGGGTGTTGGGATCAAGAGAAAGATCTCCCCCAAGATCCCGGAGCATTTGCCTTGCAATACTCAGTCCCAGTCCTGAACCGGGCTGGGTCGATGTCAGGGAATCATCCGCCCGGAAAAATTTTTCAAAGATCCGTTCTCTTGCGACCGGATTAATCCCCGGGCCGTCATCACAGAGTTTAACCAGGATATCCCCGCTGTCCCGGGTCAGGATAAACTTTACAAATTGTCCCTCACCTGCATATTTCAGGGCATTGTCCAAAAGATTCAGCACCGCCTGCTCCAGAGCGTCGCGGTCCGTGTTTACAGGGTAACTGCCCGGATGAAAATCAGTTACAATTTCAAGACCTGCCTTTTTAATCCTGATACTTTGGGCCGAAATGAGCGTTTCCAAGAAAATATCCATATCAAACGGAACGGCATGATACCTCTTTTTCCCCTGCTCAAGCTTCCCAAAATCCAGAACATTGTTGATCAGACGGGTCAGGCGCTGGCTTTCCCCCACAATGACACCAAGATACCGGGACTGCTTGGCAGGATCTTGAATCCGTTTGGACTGGAGCAGCTCTGCATACATGCGGATACTGGTCAGCGGGGTTTTCAACTCATGGGAGACCGATGCAACAAAAGAGGTCTTCTGACGGGCATCTCGTATCTTTGTGAGGGTGAGGCGGGTGATCAGGAGGCCGCCGGATACAATGGCAGTGATTAATATGCCCACCAGGGTCAGGGCGGTAATCAGAAACGCCCGTCCCGTGTTAAAGGCCTTGTCATGGGTAAAGACGGAAATCTGCCAGTGGGGCAGCCCGCGGGACACGGCAATTCGGGCTGCAGGCGTCTGATTCTGTTCAACCTGCCAGGGGCCGGACTGGTGAAGGGCATTACTGCTGCCGTCCATTAAAACCAGGGCGGTTCCGGGTTGGCGGTTTTCAGGGAAATCTACAATCAGCCTGGACAGGAGGGTCATCAGCTCCAACTCTACCCCGTATACAGGACCGGTCTCTTTTTGTACCCAGCCCAGGATATGGAGCCGGTTTTCGCTGAACCATGGGATCCATCCTGATTTTTGAAAGCCGGGCTTAGGTTGTGCGGCCAATTCCATACTTTCAGTGGTTTGTTCCGGGACTTTCGCCCGAGACAGATCGTATAATGCCCTTCGGGAGGTGACCCTGGCAGACAAACTGCTGTCTGCCGGTGTTTCAGCCCGTCTTGTTTCACCGTCTTGGGGCCGGTGGTTGAAATCAAATGAAATACGACCCGAGAAAAGCGGATCAAACCGGTTGATAAAGCTGCGTTCTTCCTGGGTGGCAGCCATGGACCTGCGCGGATATTCAAGATCTCCCACAGGATCGAATATAAAAACGTTCCTTACCAGAGGGTTTTTCTTTTCCCAGGTTACCAGCTGCATTTCAAGCCGGTCCGTATTCAGATTAAAAAGCGTTTGCGTCATATTGTCCTGAACGGTGACAAGGGTCAGGTCAATGGAGTCTGCAATGGAACGCGCCCTGTCGGTCAGGGCTGTGACAGACGCCTTCCGGATCCTTTCCTGCTCCAGAGACAGCAGCCTTCCTGCAACCCCTGCCAGTACAAGGGCAGGTACAAGGAGGAGGATCCAGAATAAGAGTATTGAACGTCTGTTGGTCAAAATTTCCCCTTTGTCTATTGTGACATCTGCTGGTTCTTCATCTGATAGGACTTTGTCCTGAGCTCTTTACGGCTCTTCTTGCTCATGCCTTTATTTTCAAGGGTCTCGGCCTGGGTTTCAACTGCCTGCGCCTCTTCCATTAATTGGTCATCCTGGTAACGTCCGCCGTACTCCTTGAGTTTGGCAGCGGATTTTCTAAGGGCGGCCGCCGCGGCCTTGGGTTTGCCCTGGTCGGACAGTTCAATGGCTTTTTCCTGGGCAAGGGCATTGAGATTCAGCTGGTAATCCCTAACCACATCAACGTTGGTGGAGGCGGAGACCTTGCCGGGATCATTGCTGAACTTTGCCGTGGCAACACCTGTTGAGGTCATATCTTTCATTGCATATGCATCCTGGTAGGTCACATCAGCCCGGGCAACCTTTAAGGTGGAGCCGGCCTTTGAAGCCGGCAGGCGGACTTCAATCAGGGCGTATTTTTCCTGACCGCCATAGAGCTGGTTCATGGACAGTTCAACCCTATTACCTTTGATTCTGCCTTCCCGGCCGATAATGTCAACAGGTTCAACATTATCCGGCAGGGTTATCGTTATGGTGACCTGCTTGGCCACAACGTTGAGAACATCGCCCAATTCTGCCGCAAAGATCCTGGGCAGGTCAACCCCTGCTTCCACAAAATAGGTGTTCCCGTCGCTTTTCTGGGCCAGTTGGGCCATGAGGTCCTCATTATAATCCGTGCCCACCCCCACTGTGGTGACGGAGATATTTTCTTTGAAAAGTCCTGCCCCAAGGCGCCCCAGGTCTGCCGGCATACTTGGGCCGATATTGGCAAGGCCGTCGGACAGCAGCACCACCCTATGGATATACGTTTTTTCAATGTGCTTGCGGATCTCTGCCGCTCCCTGGCTGACCCCGCCGAAAAGCGCTGTGCTGCCTCCGGCCTGAATCTGCTGAATGGTCCGGATAATGGCATTGATATTCCTGACCTTCTGGGCCGGAATAATGGTCTTTACATTGGTATCATACACCACAAGAGAGAATACGTCGTCACGCCCCAGACGGGACAGGGCCTCAATGGCTGCTTCCTTTGCCATTCTTATCTTGGTTCCGTTCATGGAGCCGGACTGATCCAGAACCAGGGCCACGTTGACCTTAGGCCGATGGGCCTCTGCAGGGGCGTTGGGCGCATCCAGAGTTACTTTGAGCACTACATTCTGCGGACCTCCGGCCGGGAGAATCGCCCGGTCCGTTTCCACCCGGCATTCTACCCTGGCCGGTGCTGCATTGATTAAAGATGCTGTAAAAATAAGCACGCCCATAATCAAAGTGGTGATGATAGCTGAGCGTAAGCTCGCTGAGCTTTTGCTGACCTTTTTAAATTTGATACCGCCGTTGGAATCCTGGTTCATGATTTCTCTCCCTATCCTCTGAGTTAATCGTTTTTGCCTGAAAGTGCAATATCAGGCCCTCTTTTTTTCCGATAAACCCAGAATATCCGGTTTCATAAAATTTTGTGTCAGACAGGGGTAAATAAGTTGTAAAAAGGATGTAAAAAGGTGATGTTCAACTATTTGCTGCTGATTTTATGAACGCTGTAAGTTCCCGGGCAAAGTTTACAGGCCCTTCCACATGGGGAACATGCCCTAAATCTTCAAAAATTATTGCTTTTGAGTTTGGGATTCTATTCTTTAAAAATTCGGCGGTTTCATAGGGAAACAACGTATCATGCCTGCCCCACATCAACAGGGTGGGCATTTTTATGTCCCCGCAGGACGCGTTGAGAGAAACCTCCTCCATTGATTTTTGATTGGTCTTTACCAGATCGATATCTATCAGGTCATTAAAAATTTTTCCATACCAGTCATGATTGTCTATGGCATCTTTAGCCATATATTCTTTTACAAAACCGGGCAGGACTGCCTTTTTCTTGAATACGCGGTCCCGCAAAATTTCATAATCTTCAATTGAGGCGATTTGAAAGATGTTGTAGCCATTAAGTGCTTCGTCATAAATTGAGCTTTTGCCGGGCAGATAAAAGCCGGCCGTCCCGACCAGGGAAAGGGAGCGTACTTTATCGGGATTGTTTATGGCCAGAAGGGCGGCAACGGCACCGCCCAATGAGCTGCCTGCAAGATGAAACGGCCCAATATCATTATTTTCAATGAAATCAGTAAGCCAGTCACAATAGTGCTCAAGACGGTACTCAAGGGTGGGGTCAGCTATGCTTTTTCCAAAACCCGGCAGATCAGGGATGATAATATTAAAATGGTCTTTTAATTTTTTTGATGCAAAGTAAAAGTTTTCTTTTCTGTCGGAAAAACCGTGGAGTAAAATGAGTGTTTCCGTTTTTCCTGTGTCAATGGAAGCCCACTCTATATCGACCTTACCTTTATATCTGTGGTTTTTGGCGCCTAGCTTCTTTCCAAGTTTTTTATAAAAGGACTCCATCAGAATACTTCCGACTTTGGCCCTGGCATTAAATGTAATTGATCCCACGGTTTCTCCCATTTGTAATTGGTCGGGCCGGCAGAAAGAATGGTGTCTATTGTATATTAAAACCTGTCATGCCGCCCTGCATATTCTGGGTGATCAAATAGAATATTCAGGTGAAAGTCAATTGGTTTATCCCTTAAAAATCTAACTGCTATCCTGCCAGAGCAAATTTTTCTTCCTTGAAATCGGCAAATTCAAGGGCAACTTTTCTGAACGCGTCGTTGTTTGCTGCAAAGGCATCGACAATATCCGGATCAAAATGTTTCCCTCTCTGCTCCAGGATGATATCCGACGCTTTGCGGTGAGAGAAAGATGGCTTGTATACCCGCTTGCTGATCAGGGCGTCATACACATCTGCCAGTGCCATCAACCGTCCTGAAAGCGGAATCTGTTCATTGCAAAGTCCCTGGGGATAACCGGAACCGTCCCATTTTTCATGGTGGGTGTAGGCAATCTCTTTGGCTGTCTGCAGAAAAGAGATTTTTCCCAGTTTTTTTTCATTCTCCCGGATCGCATTCCACCCATACACGGTATGGTTTTTCATTTCCTCAAATTCTTCAGGGGTCAGTTTCCCTGGTTTCAGGAGAATGGAATCCCTGACCCCGATCTTTCCGATATCGTGAAGGGGGGATGATTTATAAATTTTCTCGATCTGCTCTTCATCAAGGATATTTTTATACTTCGGGGTTTGGCTGAGAATCTGGGCCAACAACCGTACATAGTTCTGGGTCCGTTTGATATGGCCGCCGGTTTCCGGGTCTCGGTACTCAGCCAGGGTGCCCATGGTTTCGATGGTTACATCCTGGATGCACCTGACTTCACGGGTTCGCTCTTTGACCGCTTTTCTCAACTGGTCTCTGTGTCTTTTCTGCTCTATTTGGTTCTTTATCCGCCTTTTTAAAAGTTCTGGGAAAAATGGTTTGATCACATAGTCTGCGGCGCCCAGTTCCAGTCCTTTTGACTCAGCGTCTTCTCCTGTAAGGGATGTCAAAAATATAATAGGGATGTCCCGGGCGACAGGGGTTGATTTCAATATCCGGCAGACCTCATATCCGTCCATCTCCGGCATCATAATGTCAAGGAGTATCAGATCCGGATGTTTTTCATCAATGAGTTTCAAAGCGGTTTTTCCGTTGCTGACCATCTGGAGTTTAAAATCGTCCTTAAGAGCGTTTGCGAGGAGGCCAAGATTGGTTTCATTGTCGTCCACAACCATTACAACGGCATCGGAGGTGTTGTCGTTTTTCATTTTAACTATCCTTTTCCAGGAGTCTGGACGTCAGGTCTTTGGACCCGGTCCGGAATGGTATCTTATCTCTATACTTTGAGTGCATCTTTTCAGGCTGGATCACCTAAAATAATTTTGATGGCTTTTTCATATCCCGAAATCAGGTCCGGGTTATTTTCTTTTCTGGCGATAGCCAGGCATTGGTGAATATGGACGATGGCCTCGCCGGTGCTGCAGTATTCAAGCTCTGTTTTAGCCGCGTGTAATGCAGTAATTCTATAGAATTGCTGCGGCTCAATTTGATTGCCAGGGAGGGGGGTGCCATTACCGTTTTTTTTGTTCAGTTCGTTTTCGATTTCTTTTTGCAGTAAATCTGTTTTTTCGACATGGTGTGTCATCGTATCGTTCCTTAAATCTTTGATTAAGACACCTTGATTATAGATGAATTTTTTCTTTGTGCCATGACATCTGATGCCAATGGCTTGGCAAACTATGCCAATTTTATAGAGAAATGGATGAGAGTGATTCTCAAAATTGGGGTGTTCAAAAAGGCAAACCGGGCTGCTACCCGCGAATGGATGACCTGATTTTACTGGGCGAAACGCCGGTCCATCTCTTGAATGCCCTCGAAAAAGAACTGTACTCTGAAAAGCCGGTAAGATAGGCGATTTCTTCCAGTTTCAGGTTCGGGTCTTTAAAATACTTCCTGGCCATATTTTCCCTTGTTGAATCAAACACGGACTGGAACCGGGTTCCTTCTTTCTGGAGTTTTCTGTGAAGACTTCTGACGCTCATGGCCAGTCGTCCGGCCACATAATCATCCGTGATTTTTCCGGATGACATTCCGCCTGCGATTTCAGATGCCACTTTTGTGGCGATCCTCCGGTCACTTAGTTTGCCCAAATACTCCCGGATTACCTGGTCATGCATTTTTTCCAGCAGGGGATTGCCTCCAGGCAGTGAACGGTTCAGGTCTTTTGTTGAAAAAATAATGCTTTCCACTGGAGCTGAAAAGACCACCTTGGTTTTAAAATAGTTATAAAATAGCTCAGCGCATTCCGGCGGGGATTGAACTACCCGGACTTTTACAGGACAAAGGGTATTTCCGTAATTACTCCGGCACATTGCCAGAATTATGGACAGGAATGCTATTCTCCGGTTTGGATGGGGAGGATAATCCTGGTCATAGGTTAAGGATATTTCCATTCCGTTTTTTATCGGGGTGAGGGCAATTTCGGACGTATTTGAAATAAGGGCAAAGTACCGGACACATTTTTCAAGAGCGTCTTTGAGGGTGGCGCTGGTTAACCACGAATATCCCAGGGCATTTATAAAGGAGGGATGCCAGTGCTTTCCCGAATCGACTGCAAAACAGGGATCGTCAATTTCCCGGGTGGCCAGTTCCCAAAGGGCATTTACTTTTCTGGTGGCAATCCGGGCCTGGGGATCCTTGAGCAGGGATGGATCGATGCCTGCCTTCCAGAACAGAACGTCGGGATTCAATCCATAGGATAGGAGGATTTTTTTTATCAAATTGGTGGTGCTTGCCAGGTGCTGCAGATATTCGTCTCTGTTTTCCATGTGAGTAACAATTTCCTTATTGAGATGACGATAGCTGATAGTGTAAAACCTTAACGGTCCGGTGTCAATAAATACGCCCGGAAGGACAGGGCAATCGGATGCGTTTTTATAATCCATCTCAAAATGAATCGTACACTATCCTGGATTATGTAAAAAAAATGTATTAATAAGCTCCTGCTATTTTAATGTGGGGCATTACAGTTCATTGAAAGATAGTATTTGAAGAAGACAACACTGTCAGGCTGGCTGAGTTTTATGCTGGCGTTTGATTTTGGATATATAAAAGAGAACTCAACTATGAATATGCTTACTCTCCTGTCGAAACCCGGTATTAACATGGGTGTGGTTGGAAAGCTGAATGCCATCTCAGATCCGGTTAATGATAAACGCCCCACAAGAGCTAAGATGCTTGCTCGTGCCCTGAAGTTGCTTGGTGAGCTGGAAAAAGAGGATAGCCTTGAACAGGCCGTTCGAACCATGCTGCTCATGACCGGTGCAGATACGTTTATGCCGCCCCAGTACGGCAAATTTCAAAAGGTTGTTTTTGAAGGCGCGGTATTTTTTATCTCCAATCTTCCCAAAGAGCGGATTGCCAAAAAAATCGTGAGTCAGCTTGTACTTCCACAGGATACCCCGACCGGCAAGAGGATGTGTGACCTGGTGACCAATCTGCCGACGCTGCAGAAGCTGTGTCAGATCATCTGCAGAAGCCCGGGGCTTGATCCCGAGTTTAAAAAATCCATAGTTGATCTTGAGGATAACTCTACCAGTGTGACTTATAACGATCTTCATGCCACCCTGGAAAAAGAACTTAACAGCGGCAGTCATAATCTGACACTCTCCAGGAAAATTCTGGCAGAGGCAAGCGTGTGTGCCGTTGTTCCGGGTATGCTGAACCAAAAGAACGGGAAAGAAGCAAGGCCTGTTGTCATGAAAATGGTTAAGCCGGAAATAAAACAGAATATGGCTGATGAGCTGGCGCTCTGGGGCGTTCTTGGAAATTACCTTGATGACAATAAAGAGCTGTGGGGACTTGGGGATTTTCAATTCAAAGGCATTATCAACCAGGTGAGCTGGCTTCTGCAGAATGAAGTTGATTTAAGCCTGGAACAGGCAAACCTTGACAGGGTCGGTGCTTATTTTAGCGCTGATGATACGGTTATCATCCCTGAACGTCTTGATGCGTCAACCCCAAACATGACAGCCATGACCCGTATTGACGGTAATAAGATCACAGATGTGGAGCACCTTACAAACAAAGAGCAGCGGCGCATCGCAAGAAAGGTCGCACAGGAGTGCATCCTCCGCCCCATCATTGATTTTTCTAAAGAGAGTGTCTTTCATGGTGATCCCCATGCCGGCAACATGGCCTATGTCTTTGACGGCTGGACCCCGAATCTCATTTTCTATGACTGGGGCATGGTTGGAAGACTCAGCCGGCTGGAGCGATTCTCCATTATGCTCATGATAGCAGGCCTTACGATGAAAAATGAAAAGGCAGTCTTCTATGCCGTTGATATCATGGTCAGGGGGCAGGTAACAAAGAGCAAGATCCTGAAGAAAAACGTGAGGAAAATTGTCGCAGACGTTATTAACAACCGTGAAAAGCGCCTGCAAGGCGTTCTCTCATCAGTTGAAGGTCTTATTGAAGAACTCATGTACCAGGGGCTGGTCTTTTCATCAGACCTGCTGGTATTTGAAAAAGCCCTGGTAACACTTAAGGGGGTGCTGGCTGATATTGATCCTGATTTTTCCAGGGATGAATATGTAGTGTGGAGCGCGGTTCTCCAGCTTACCAGCGACTTTGCCCATTTTCGCATTCAAAAGATGATCATCAGTGAACTCTGGGGCCTCTATCGCCACAGCCTGGGCGTACTCTTTGATATCCAGCGATCCATACTCAAGTTTGGATTAGATTTGATCAGTGTCAGAAGCCTGACAAATAAATATGTCAGTTGAGGCATCCTGTAAAACACCTTTAAACCCAAATAGGCTCTATTCCTATATTAAAGCCGAGACTTTGCGGTTGCAGGAACGCAATTCTTTTTCGTTTATTTCGTTATAATAATTTTCCAAAAGGCAAATCGATTATTGTAGCTTCAAAGATGAAACTGGTGTAGTTTAAAAAAACATAAGCCAGTTACTCACACATTCTATCGAGGCGTTTAGATTGTCTTTCAAAACTTTTATTATTGGCGCGTTAATCGTACTTCTCATCAATGCGGTATGTTATGCTGAATATCTGGCCTCCCTGAAAAGTAATTCAAATGGGCAGGCCGTATTAAACGCTTTTGATGTTGGTAAAAGGCGCCTTATGGAAAATGGGAAACTGGCAGAAATTAAGCATACATGGTTTGGAGAATAAGTATGGATGCCGTGCTTGACTCATCCCACGCCAGGTATATTAAGATCACCATATCCGGAGTTCTTGTTAAACCCGAGTTAATAGCCGTGATGGCGCAGATCTTACAGCATCCTGAATACCTGGATAAGCACACCCTCTGGGATCTAACCGAAGCAAGTATGGGATTAGCCATTGCCGATCTGATGGAAATCGTTGGGGTATTGCGCCTCTACAAACCCGCAAGAAAAGATTTTGCCGATAAAGCCGCCCTGTTAATTTCGGGGAAATTTAATTCAGCCATGGCAGAGATATTCGTTACCATGAGCAAGGTGCTTCCAGTTAAATACAGGATTTTCAATGACTGGGACAAGGCTGAAGCCTATGTCTGCTCTTGAATGATCCTGTAAAAAAAGACTTCCCGCAAATAGATCCCTCCCCAAAAAAAGTAGAAACGAGGTTAAGCCTTACTCTCATAAAGGGTCTTGGATTAAAATGGTTGGCCATATGTTGACCATCCATAGCTGAAACCCTTGGTTGTCGAACAGCGTTGAATATTG
>PIVQ01001559.1 GCA_003354055.1 Desulfobacteraceae bacterium
GGATATTACCCTGGCGGTGAATACGGATACGGATCCGGTTGCGGTAAATAAAATGCTGACCCTGGCCGCGGCATCCGGATTAAGAGGCATCTTAGGGGTGTGTGATGAAGAATTGGTTTCCTGTGATTTTAATCATGATCCAAGATCTGCCATTGTAGATCTTCCACAGACCCGGGTATCTGGTAAGCGCCTGGTTAAAATTCAGGCCTGGTTCGATAATGAGTGGGGATACTCCAACCGGATGCTGGATACCACCATCGCAGCTTTAGAAGCATAAAGATTTGTTTTGATTTTGGCGGGCGTACCCGCCAAAATCATATTTGTTTGCACTATTTCTCTAACGCAATCAGTTTTTCTGCAATTTCTCTGAGTTCTTTGGGGATGGTATTGATGTCATCAAAGGGCCGGCTGCCGTCCCGGTCGGACTGAACAATTTCATCCAGTTCAGGCAGGAACCCCAGAATCTCATAATCTGTCATACTCTCCTGGATAAGGATCTTATCTTCCTCTGATGTTACCCGGTTGCCTAAAATGACAATGTTTTTGATGCCGATATCCTGCCCCAACTTTCGGATAGTATCAGCAGCCTTCCGGCTTCTGGCTCCCGGGTTGACAACAACAACCAGGGCATCCACTGAGCCTGAGGTCGCACGCCCCAGATGCTCGACACCGGCTTCCATGTCCATGACAACGATTTCTTTTCTTCCCAGGACCAGATGGTTCATCAGGGCTTTGAGGATGGTAGCTTCAGGACAGATGCAGCCGGAACCTCCCTTTTGAACCGTGCCCATGACCAGTAATTTTACCCCGTCCTTTTCAATTGAGAATCGTTCGGGAATGTCGTCAACCTTGGGATTGAGGGTGAAAAAACCGCCCATGGTACC
>PIVQ01000731.1 GCA_003354055.1 Desulfobacteraceae bacterium
GGTCGGATCAGACTGCCTTTTTCCAGGACAACCCGCTCTTTTTCAAAATCTTCCGACGCATCAATCATATTCTGGAGCGGGGCCACGCTTTTGTAAATCTCAACAGACTGCTCATCCACAGCTTCGGTGTGCTCCACCATGACTACGGCATCAGCCCCCTGCGGCAGCATTCCGCCTGTGGAGATCGGGGCGGCCTGCCCCGATGCCAGCTCAAACGTCGGCCGTTCACCCATGGCGATTGACCCTGCAATTTCCAGCCAGGCCGGACCGGATTCCGAGGCCCCGAACGTGGATGCGGCATTCACCGCATACCCGTCCATGGTAGCCCGCCTGAACCCGGGCATATTTTCCCTGGCCTTTATATCGGAGGCCAACACCCTAAAACAGGCATCCTCAGTAGCCACTTCCTCATGGCCCACAGGGTTAAAGCCCTTGGCCATGGCCAATACCTCTTCCAGGGTTTTTACATTAAAAAAATGGCTCATTTCAAGGCGTCTTTCACCCGCGCCATGGCTGTTTTGACATTCTCAAGACTATTAAAGGCCGAGATGCGGATGTACTGCTGGCCGCAGCGCCCGAATCCCCCGCCCGGGGTGCAGACCACGGAAGCCTTGTTAAGCAGAAGATCAAAGAACTCCCAGGAGTCACGTCCGCCTCCGTCAATCCAGATATAGGGAGAGTTCTCTCCGCCCACATGGTCAAAACCCAGCTCTGTTACGGTCTGACGAACAATGGCGGCATTGGCCAGGTAGTAATCGATATACTCCTTGACCTGAGCTTTACCGGCCTCAGAATAAACTGCTTCAGCCGCCTTCTGTACCGGATAGGAGACCCCGTTGAACTTGGTGGTATGTCTCCGGTTCCACATGCTGTGCAGAGAAAGAGATCCGCCGTCCGCCGTGTATACCTTACACTCCTTGGGCACAACGGTAAATCCACACCGGGTACCGGTAAAACCCGCAGTCTTTGAAAAGCTTCTGAATTCAACCGCGACCTCTCTGGCACCTTCTACCTCATAAATGCTGCGGGGAAGATCTTCATCACGGATAAAGGATTCATAGGCCGCATCAAAGAGAATCAGCGCCTTGTTTTTCTTGGCATAATCCACCCAGACCTTGAGTTCCTCTTTTGTGGCGGTGGCCCCTGTGGGATTGTTGGGGAAGCAAAGATAAATCAGGTCAACCGGCTCCTCGGGCAGTGTGGGCATAAACCCGTTTTCCTTGAGGCAGTCCATATAGACAATGCCGCCGTACCTGCCGTTTTCATAGGCACCGGTCCGGCCGGCCATGACATTGGTATCCAGATACACCGGATAGACCGGATCAGGAATGGCAATCTTAATGTCATCGGCAAACAGCTCCTGGAAGTTACCGCAGTCACACTTGGCACCGTCGGAAACAAAGATCTCATCAGCAGAAACCTCAGCGCCACGGGCCTGAAAATCATTGGCAGCAATGATCTCTCTCAAAAAGTCATACCCCTGCTCAGGACCATAGCCCCGGAAAGTGGCATCGGCAGCCATTTCATCCACACCCTGACGAAATCCGTCAACAATCGCCGGTGCCAGGGCCCGGGTCACATCCCCGATCCCCAGACGAATCACATCCGCTTCCGGATTCTGCGCCTGATAGTCATTCACCCTTTTAGCAATATCTGCAAACAGGTAAGAAGCCTGAAGTTTATTATAATTCTCATTGGCTCTGATCATTTTATATTCCTTTCCATATCTTAATAGACTCAGCCCGGACAGATAAACTTCTCCGCCCAGGCTGACCCTGAAGTTAATTCTTTCCCAGGTTACTTTTAGACAAAACCCCAACTGATGTCAATTCACAAATCAAACTCCACTTAGATCGCTTACACTCCTTTCATACTCCCGTCCGCATCTTCCACCCAGCCAAGACCTTCTATGAGTACCAAGCACCGGACCGGCCAGACCGGAGTCGGCTATCACTGTTTTTAAGCTGGTCCAAAATTTCGCTCCGCAAAAGCCATGAATTTTTAGCATGGCTTTTTGGCGCTCCGCTTCTCCGCTTCAATTAAGACCATCTAAGAAAACAGCAATCTCATGCCGACTTCCGGCCTGCCCGGCCCTCAACGCAGAACCCCACCGTTTCAATCATAACGACCTCCCGCCAAAACACTCTGATACCAGAGGACTTAAATCTGTATTTGCTTCTAAAATTTCTTTACAGCCCATTTTTATAGTGTTACTGATTTTACCAGAAATCGTTCACCTATGAAATTCAGGTTTAATCTCATTCAAATTTTCATAATAAACAATTAACTAACCAATCTTGAATGGTATCCAGATCTGTTCAGCAACTTGTTCTGTATCTACAAAAGGAAACAATAAATATTTAACTGTTGAGGTCTTTGGGTATATTCTTCTGCATCCACAATCATCAAAATTAGGTGTAGATATATGGTACTCAGAACGCTATGTGACAGGAGAGGAAGATCCCATGTTGCGTATAGAAGGGGACGAGTATTTAAAAACCTTAAAAATTGTATCAAAGTAGTAGCGACACAGAACGAATCGTTGCAGCGGACCGCAAGGAGCGGCTTTGCCTTTCTCCTTGTACCCTCCCTGTCGGTCGGCGGCCCCTGAACTCAACCGAACATTAAGAGATTTAAATATGATAAATCTAAGCAATAAAGCTGCAAAGCGTTTTCGCATCCAATGGAAGGATCTTGAGGAGCGTTCAGGAGACTTTTGGAAAGTAGACGTAGTGATGATCGGACGCGTTCCGATGTTATTTATTGTTCACGAATCTACCTTGTTTACACTGGTGCGGCGAAAATCACAGTTCCGTGATCCATTGGCTATAGCAAATGAAGTCATTAACTCGTGCCCATGGTATCACGCTCCGGAGGTTCCTTCTTTTGGCAAAAATGGGAATCGAAAACTCACGGGAAGTATTAATGAGATGAAACGGATGACCTTGGGTTGGTACTCACCAGAGCAAATCAACGCTATGGAAATGGCAATCAATCAATGTCTTTTTTCATACCTGTCCCCAGGTCGGAAAGGGCATTCAACTCCATTTGATGCCGTTGAAAGCTACGCAAATGGCCATACACCTTGGTTATAAGCGGGACCAAGAGAAGCAATGCATCGTTTGTTGAAATTTCGGTGATAAAAAGCTTTCCACTGTATTGTTCCGGCCTCATTAGTTTCTTGTTATTCAACCTGCTTTCAACATCGTTAATATAAAACTATAACGGTTCGTGAACCGGGTAGGTCCGGGTGGGGTGGCCGTGGCATTAGATTGGAATTTTTTAGCGGTTCTTAATGCAGCGGAGGTAAAAAGCCGTGTTGTATGAGGAGCCGCTGCACCGCAGTTTCACGGCTTTTTCGGAGCAAATTTAGAACCGCTTAAAAATTGTTCAATCAGCCCGGACATCCCAGCCGGACCGGCGGTTGATATGCCTCGCTCCTAAAAAATACAGGCCACGAGGATACAACATTTACCTTATATTAGGATTTCCACAGAGCAACAAAACGCCTGAGAACTTTGAATTTGGTCATTCATAATCACGCTTGACGTTAGTCATGCGTCGCGTTACTATATTAGCATGATAAAATCTTTTAAGTGCAAACGCACAAAAGCGCTCTCAAAGGGAC
>PIVQ01001560.1 GCA_003354055.1 Desulfobacteraceae bacterium
CAAAGATATCAAAATCAATTTTCAACAGAGTTTTGTGATTTATATGTTTTGGATTACCTTTAATCTTCGGCCCTTTACTTATTGGGGACCACCCCCTGGTCAGGCAACTTGGTGTATTGGAAAAAATCCTTGAAAAGCAGATCCTGGTTAACATTTTTTATGGCAGCTTCCAAAAGGGCTTTTACCTTTTGTCCCCTATCATTTTTGTTTACTGCAAATCCGGCCTTTATGGAATCGTCAATCATTTTGTAATGAATCGTATCAAATTTGAACTTTTGGATGGTACTCATGACGGCGGACCGTTCAAAAAGGATAAAGTCTATCCGGCCGGCATTGAGCATTTTTACGATATTATCCAGCTCATTGATCTTGAAATTTTCAGTGGGGATACCAAACATCTCACTCATGAAGCCTTCGTTTCCCCTGGGGGTTCCGATGCTCATGGAGGTTTTGTAGTCGTCTGACGCAATCTTTCCCGGATCCTTACTGTAAAGATCGATCACTGTGGTAACAGACCATTCGACATCCACGGCATATTCGTAAAAATCAGGAGTTTCCATTTTATAGGGGGTGTGCCCGCCAAGGTCTATGTCACCGGTTTTTAGTGAATGTTTTACCCTGTTGTAGGGCATGATTCTTATTTTGAATATTAGATCCGTCTGTTTTTCGATTTGTTTTAGCATATCAATGGTATATCCCTTATCCTTGTCTATAATCAGGGGAGGCAAGGGTTCAAGACCAATCGTTATCTCTTCTGCAAAACCGGACTGGCTCATGGACAAGGCGATAAATAGGCTTAAGAGTACTTTTAAAAACTGCATTTTGATTCTCCATATTAAGAGTAAATAAATACCCGTATGACGAAATTCGCCGCGGAATTTT
>PIVQ01000732.1 GCA_003354055.1 Desulfobacteraceae bacterium
GCCACCTCGAACCGGTTGAGCCCTGAAAGAGAGGGGTCCGGCTGAATGATCATGGCCTCGGGACGGATAAAAAGGTCGGCCCGATCTCCCCTGCTGACCCGGCCATTGAGTTTGGTGCGGAACAGCCGTAGGTCTTCGGTTTCGATTTCAGCAATCCCGCCGTCACAGCTCTTAACTTTTCCGGACCAGGTATTGTTGTCTCCCACGAACCTTGCCACAAAGGGGGTCTTAGGATTGTTATACAGGTTCTGTGGGGTATCAATCTGATCGAACCTTCCGTTGTTCATAACCGCAATGTGGTCGGACATAACCAAGGCCTCGGACTGATCGTGGGTAATGTAGATAAAGGTGGTTCCCACCTGATTCTGAAGCTTTTTCAACTCCACCTTCATCTGTTCGCGCAGCTTAAGGTCAAGGGCGCCCAGGGGTTCGTCAAGAAGGAGCACCACCGGTTCCAGAATGAGGCACCGTGCAATGGCCACCCGCTGTTTCTGCCCGCCCGAGAGCTGATCGATCTGTTTGGGCCCGAAGCCGGCCAGCCCCACCCGTTCCAGAATGCGATCCACCTTTTTGACGATGTTGGCACGGCTCTCTCCCCGCCGCTCCAGCCCAAAGGCAATATTCCCGGCCACGGTCATCATGGGAAAAAGCGCCAGGTGCTGAAAAACCAGGTTCACGGGCCTGCGGTTGGGAGCAACCGCCTGCATGTCTTTTCCCCGGATCTCGATTTGGCCTGCGGTGGGTTCGGTAAATCCCGCAACCATGCGGAGCAAGGTAGTCTTTCCGCAGCCCGAAGGTCCTAAGATGGAAAAAAAATTCCCCCTTGGCACATCAAAGGACACGTTGTCCACTGCCACAAATTTGTTGAAAGTTTTTTTTACATCCCGTACGGATAAGTCTGTTTCCATAATACTCATTTATCAGTCTGAAGTTTTAATGTCTGAAACACTTAAAAGGCCTGCCGCTGTGAACAGCGGGCAGGCCTCATTAGTTTGGCTATTTAGCCGCTTTAACCTTATCTAAGATCATGCCTTCCATCTGTTCCAGAGTAGAGGGCACGGGCGGATACCACTTGATGTTGTCAATATCAGCCTGGGAAAAACTGCGTTGAAAATTGTCCCGTACTTTGGGCTCACACAGATCCAGGGAGCCTTTTGAGGCAGTGGCGTATTTCTCCATGTTGGTGAAAACCGCTGCATTGGCGGGGTCCATCATGAAGTTGATCCACTTGTAGGCAGCGTCTACGTTTTTGGCCTTGGAAGGAATGGCAAAGGTATCGATCCATCCTAAGGCACCGCTTTTGGGAGCCACAAAGTCGATATCCGGATTTTCCCCGTGAAGTTTCCATCCGCCGTTGTCCCATGCCATGGCCACGTGGACCTCGCCGGAACGCATGGACTGAAGCAGGGCATCGCCGTTGGCATAGTAATTCTTTACAATCCCTTTCTTTTCAATCATCTTCTGGCCGACGCCTTCCATGAGGGCCTTGTAGGCTTTGGCATCACCGTAAAGGGCAAAGGGATCATTCCCCATACCAAAGGCCAAACCGATCAGGGTCGGGCGTTTCAGCCTATAGCTGATTCGGCCGTTGTACTTGTCGTTGAGAAGATCGCTGTAGTCTGCTGCATCCGGAGCGAACTTCCGGTTGATGATAAGGCCGGAGGTGCCGTAAACATGGGGAACACCAAAGCTTTTTCCGTTCAGAAGGGTATTTGCCTTCACAGCTTTAAGCATGGAGGGGATAATCAGGGATGTATCAAGTTTTGCGTAGTCAATGGCCTGATAGAGCTTGAACTTCTTCTGTACCGAAACAATCCTGTCCTGACTGGGCTGAATCAGGTCAAACCCAGCGCCACGGGTGGCACGGAGCTTGGCGATCATCTCTTCATTGTTGGAATAGGTGGGTTTAACGGTGATGCCTGTCTCTTTTTCAAATTTGTCGGTCAGTTCCTTGGGGGCATAGCCTTTCCAGGTCAGCAGTTCAAGGGTCTGGGCAGATGCGGTTCCCATATAGGCAAACAGCGTCAGCACGATTAGCAGCAGGTTGAAAAAACGAAATTTCCTCATTTTGGTTCCTCCTTATCAGGGGTTAGACATCTTAATGGTTTGGAAGCGAAAATATTTATGAATCATCATTTTAGCTCCGCAAGCTTTTTCAGGCGTTGGGGAAAGTCGGTGATAATTCCTGCGGCACCGGCCGCGATAAACCGCTTCATTTCTTTTTCTTGATTAACCGTCCACAGGTTAACCAGGATGTTTTTCTCTTTCAGTGCTTTTATTTTTTTATCTTCGATCAGGGTACTGCGGGCGTTATAGGTCTCAAACTCCTCATTCCCCCAGTCCAGGGGCCGTTCTTTGGGATCTCCGATCAGGGCCTGGATCCGGAATTTAGGAGCAGTGGTCTGAATTTCACGAAGCCAGTCATGGTTGAAGGAAGAGAAGATAATCTGATCCGGCCCCATACCCAGAGACGAAATCATGGACAGCACCCGTCCGGGCATGGGAAATTTTTCCATGGGAGCGGGCAGGTCCTTGAGTTCAAGGTTGATGCAGAATCCTGCATCCCGTGTCAGTATAAGGATTTCTTCCAAGGCAGGCACTTTCTGGGCCCGGCAAGTGCTTAAGGCTTCTTCTGTCAACTGCCCCTCCCCGATCTGCCCGAAGGGATCGGTCTCCACAAACCAGGACCCGGCATCCAGCATCCGGATCTCTTCAAAGGTAAAGGTGGTAAAAGGTTTTTCACTGCGGTCAGGGAAACACTCCCGGACATTGGTCGTCCGCGCAAGTGTGGGGTCATGAAAGAGAATCAACGTTTCATCCAAGGAGGCTGCCACATCCACCTCCCAGAGATCCGCCCCCAGATCAATGGCTTTTTGGCCGGCCATCAGGGTGTTCTCCGGTGCAACGCTCCTGGCACCTCTATGGGCAATGTTTGTGACCATTCTTAATATTCCTTTTCCCGTGCGCGCGGCAACTTTTCTGCAAAAAATGTAAATGTTTACATCAATGTGTTTAGCCCAGATTCTCCGGCTTTGTCAAGCATTTTGTGTTTTGCTAATTCAACTCTAATAATGATATTTATCAGTGTGTTATAAATGTTAATATGAAGAGATATAATAGTGTACTCTCAGATTTCCCTTGACTATACCTTCATTTTGATTTTATCTGATGTAAGCGTTTACATATTTTAGAGGGAAAGAAGGCATGCACGAACCCAGCCGGCTGAACCACATGACCGAAAAGGTTATCCGCATTGAAAACGGAGGGATGGTTGTCGATTTTATAAAAACATCAGAAGGACTTTTGCGGATCGGGGGAATGCCGGATATCTCCAAACTTCTCGCGCGCTTCAATCTGGACGATACCCAGGTTTTGGTGCCTGTCTGGGAAGTATCCCAGGCAGGTGATAATTACACCGGAGAAGAGTTTGTTTTCTGGCGGGCCCAGATATACGGTCATGACGGGCGGCGGTATATCGGAACCCCGGACCGTGTGAACAGGCTCAAAGACAAACTTGAGGCTGTTTTCCCCTACTTCTTTGATGACGATCGTATACATATTGTCCGCAAGCCCTGGCTGGACAAGTGGTTTATTGACCGGCCCGCCCAAGGCCTGTATGAAAA
>PIVQ01000733.1 GCA_003354055.1 Desulfobacteraceae bacterium
TTAGGATATGGAGAGATCGGCAGTGAGGATAATTCTGATATCGCAAGAAGTTATGATTATAGTATTTACGGGTTTGCTGCGGGGATGGACTATCGGATTTCTGATGAACTGCAATTAGGGGTCAGCAGTGGATATGGTAATACCGACATTGAATTTGAGTCCTTGAATGATTCAGGAAAAACCCACAGTTTTCAGGCTTCAATATATGAATCCTATATTCGCGGCGCTTGGTTCCTGGATAGTGTTTTGGCCTTTATTCGGCACAACTACGACACCACCCGGGGCGTTGTGGTGGACAACATTGACAGGGTCGCTTCGGCCGAGTACAGCGGGAATGAATATGCAGCTTACCTTGAAACCGGATATGGATTTGAGATCCACAATGTAATGATGGTTCCTATTGTGTCCTTACAGGTATCATACCTGGATCAGGGCGACTATACTGAAACCGGCGCCGGTGCCCTGAATTTAACCATGGAAGACCAAAGTACCACATCAGTTGTCGGTAGCATTGGAGCCCGCTTTCTTAAAGAGTTGAAATATGAGAATAGCATCACCTTTACACCTGAATTCAGGGCAAGGTGGTTCCATGAATTTAACAATGCTACCAGGGATATTAACGCACGCTTCACAGGATCATCAGATGGATCATTTGTCATAACAACCAGTGAATTGATAGAAAATAAATTCATGCTGGGTATGGGATTAAATACACGCTTTGGTCAGACTTGGGATTTTGAATGTAATTACGATTCTACTCTGGCTGAGGATTTTTTGGCCCATGCCGTCAATTTTAAGGTGACGTTCAGCTGGTAAAAGAAACGCAGGTAGGACAAAGGGCATCATCCGGGAGCTTGATCGGTACCCGTACCTGAAAATCGATTCATCGCTATCCAGCCGAACAGAGGGCCTGCGGCCAGGGGCAGGAATGCAAATTTGATTCCCCAGGCGTTGATCCAGAATCCCAGCAGTTCAATGGTAAATATGGTGATGAGAAAGCCTATGCAATTGACGATGGTCAGTGCGGAGCCCACATAGGCCCTGGGGGCGAACCGGGCATTCAGGGATGAAAACTGTGGGGAGTCAGTTACCACTGATACGCCCCAAAATAGAAGAAACCCCAATGCAAGAGGTCGTGGCATCTGGTGTAAAAACGGGGACACAAGGCAGCAGAAGCCGGATCCCATAAGGGCCCATTTTGCAATCTTCCGGCTGCCGGTTCTTATGGAGAGCAGGCCGCCCAGGCCGCATCCTAAGAATCCTGCACCGAAAACGGCAAAGGACCAGAGGTCGGCAGATTCGGGAACTAAAGTGCGGCAGAGTACAGGAATGAATGCCCAGAGGGCGTAGAGTTCCCACATATGTCCGAAATAGCCGAATGAGGCAGCCCTGAACCCGGGATGGGAAAAGGCCTCTTTGATGGCGGCAAGGTTGAATGCAGATCCTTTGGGCAGGGCAGGGCCGTCTTTGACCAGGGCGACCTGTATGATCCCGCCGGTCAGGCAGAGCCACGTGGTGATGGTCAGAATCAGGGACGGATCCCCCTGCCAGCTGACGACCCTTATAAAATAGGGAAATCCCGATGCCAGGACCAGGGCGCCCACCAGAAATCCCAGGGCCTTGCCCAGAGTGTCCGGATACCATGAGGCCGCAATTTTCATTCCCACCGGATAAATGCCTGCCAGACTGATTCCGCAGAGGAATCTGGAGATTAACAGCAGGCCTGTTTCCTGCCCTATAAATAAGGGTGAAATATTAAAAAGGGCTCCGAAAAGGGAAGAGATGAAAAACAACCGTGCCGGGGAAAAACGGTCGGCAAGGTTCAGTGCGGCAAATATAAGGGTGCCGACAATAAAACCGGCCTGAACAGCGGATAATAAAAATCCCTGGCCCTGAAAGGCTGCATTGGCGGCAAACCAGATGGAACCGGATAAAAACTGGGATAAGATGATCAGAGACAATCGCATCCCGCCTTTTATCACAGCTTTGGATGGATTTACAGGGTAAATGCCCAGCGAGAACCGCTTGATCCGCTTGAACTGCGAGAACAGTTATGGTGGCACTTCGCGCTCCATTTTATAAAAATGGCAACCGAAGGTCCTCCACCGACGGTTCTAACTGCTCTCGCTGATCGAGCGGTTCTCGCTTTTCTTGAACACAAAACCTTGTTTTGTGTTCAAGAAAAGCATCTATCTGTTAAAACCTTTGCATTATCTGCCTTTTTGCGTTATCAAATTAAAACGGAATGACCGTATGAATGCGGGACTGATGTTAGCCTGAAAGTCACGCGTAATATTGCAGTGCACCTACCTTTGATAGATACTTGACTGATGCCGCAAAAGAAACTGAGTAGATAACGGACGGGCTGATGAGCGAGAAACCTGACCTTTTATCGCTGTTTGAAAAAAACTATGCCTATAGCGGGCGTATATTGCGTCATAGCAATAATACAGCCCTGAAAAAAAGACTGGCAAAGGCCATCATTCATATGGATGCCTTAGAGAAGATCGGTACCCCCATCATTCCTTATATTGCGTCCTGGAAAATCGGCCAGTCAGATATCTGGTATGAATTCACCGGCACAGGCCTGACGCAGATACTGAACTGCAAGGCCGGTGATATGCTTGCCGATGCGTTTCGTAAAAATTTAAGTCAGCAGTACCTGTACAGAAAGCAACTGGATTCAGCACTTGTTTCAAAGAATGTTCTTGATAAAAAACAATTGGCGAATGCCCGCCAATACCTTCGAAAACTATCGGAGAAGTCCGGCAAATCCGAAGCCATCTATCAGATTGACAACGGGCACGAAACCTTCTGGCTGAAAGATATTGCGCTGATAGAAACCTATCCTGAGTCGGAACTGGTTCTGTCTCTGGGCACACTCATTGATGTCACCAATGAAATTCAACTGGAAGAAACCCTGGCTGAAACCAAGGATGAGCTTGAAAAGCACAAAAAGAGCCTTGAACACATGCTGGTGACGCGAACGGCGCAATTGCACGATGCACAGCTTGAAGTGGTCACACGCCTGGTCCAGGCCGCGGAGATCCGGGATGACCAGACCGGCTGCCACAATAAACGGTTAAGTAAGTATTGTTCGATTATCGGCAAAGCTTACGGTCTGAGCAAAGGTGCAAACTGGCTGATGTACAATGCCGTGCCCATGCATGATATCGGCAAAGTAGGAATTCCCGATTCTATTCTGCTGAAAAAGGGCCCCCTGACCCCGGATGAATATAATGTTATTAAAACCCATTGCCGCTTAGGACATGAGCTTTTGGACGGCGGGCAGTCCCAGTTGCTGGAAATCGCCAAGGCCATTGCACTCACCCATCATGAGCATTGGGACGGTTCAGGCTATCCGTCGGGCATTGCCGGCAAGGATATCCCATTGGCCGGCCGCATTACAGCAGTATGTGACGTGTTTGACGCCCTTACCACGGAACGGCCTTATAAGGAGGCCTGGACCATCGAAGATGCCGTAAATGAAATTAATCGCTTGCAGGGAACTAAATTTGATCCTAAAGTCATTGATACTTTTAAGAAAAGTCTTTCTATGATTGAGCGTGTTCACAAAGAATACGTGGCGGGTGATCGATTTAAAAATAAAGCCGGCTGAT
>PIVQ01000098.1 GCA_003354055.1 Desulfobacteraceae bacterium
TGCAACAACCTGTCTTTTGCCTTGAATGTCTTTATTACCACAGCCCTTTTAACCTGGCTGCCGACATACTTTCATCGATTTGACAATCTTGCCATGGATAAGGCGAGTATGAAGGCAAGCTCCATCATGGTTCTTGCCATTATCGGCGCCCCTTTGGGAGGCTTCCTTTCAGATCTGTGGATGAGAAAAAGAGAAAACGCCCGCCTTTTGTTCCCGGCAGTATCATCATGGATTACCGGAGTTCTGCTTTTTATCGCGTTTTCTTTTCTTCACGGGACTGCTCAATATATTGTTCTGCTTCTCACGGGTATAACCGCTGTGGCCTTTGTACCGTCCTGTGTGGCTGTAACCCAGGATGTGGTTCACCCGGGGCTTCGGGCGGTTTCTTTAAGTCTGAATATCATCATCCAGCATCTCTTGGGTTCAAGCCTTGCCCCAATTGTCATCGGAAAGTTATCTGACGGATACGGCCTTGACAGGGCACTGACAATTCTGCCCGCATTTGCATTGTTTGCAGGGGTGTTACTTTTTATCGGCTCCTTTTTTTATAAGAACGATATCTATAACGAACATTCTGCAGCTTTTGATAAAAACAATCCTGAATAGCCATTAGATTTACTCAATTACAACGAACCCATGGATAAAATATGAAACCCGAATCATTAGAAAAAAATAAGTTGTCGCGAAGAACATTTTTGAAATGTACCGGCACCATTGTTTTTGCCATGGGAAGCAGTTGCTATCAGCTGAGCGGGTGCGATTTAAAGGAAAGCGGACTAGACGTGCCGGCCTCAGACGGCTACCTTGTGGTTGATGTTAGAAAATGCCAGGGCTGTATCAGCTGCATGCTGGCCTGCTCTCTTGTTCATGAAGGCGCGCAGAGTCCTTCGCTTTCCAGAATACAGATAATGCAGGATTCATTTGAAAAATTCCCAGAGGACCTGACCATTGAACAGTGCCGTCAGTGTGAAAAACCTGCTTGCGTTGCGGCCTGTCCCGAAGATGCCCTTACTGCCAATGCCGAATTTGGACATGTGCGAATGGTGGACAAAGAAAAATGTACCGGCTGCGGCAATTGTTTTGGAGCATGTCCATACACCCCGACGCGGCTTTCGGTTATGGCAGATGAAACCTTTAGCCAGGAGTTGAAGAGCCGCAAATGCGATCTTTGCGCCAATGCGCCTTATCACTGGGATGAAAAAGGCGGCGGTCCGGATGGCAAACAGGCCTGTGTGGAAGTCTGTCCTGTAGGTGCCATTGCCTTTACCAAAGAGCTCCCGGCCCAGGATGGAAACTCAGGATATAAAGTCAATCTCAGGGACAAAAACTGGACAAGATTAGGCTATTCAGATTCATAAGCCAAATCATCTGATCATCATCGGATCATGGATACGGTAACTATTGAATACCAGAGGCAATATTTATGAACGGATATTCAGGCAAGATATTAAGCATCAATCTGAGTACACGGACCATTTCCACCATTCCGACTAAAAAATATGAACAATGGGTCGGCGGACATGGTATGGGGTCAGCCCTTTTCTTTGATATGGTCAAAGACAAAACCATTGATGGGTTTGATCCTGAAAATCTCGTCACCCTGATGAGTTCACCTTTATCCGGCACATTGGTTCCCTCAGGCGCCGGCAGGACAGAAATCCAGGGCATTGGCGTACAGTCCCTTCCCATTGGCTGGTTTACCCGAAGTAATTTCGGCGGACGATTCTCTGCCATGCTCAAATATGCAGGATGGGACGGCATCGCAATCCAGGGCGCGGCGGACAGCCGGGTATGGATTGATATTAGAAATAAGGATGTCAAAATAAGGGAATGCGATGATTTAAGCCTTTGGGGAACCGATACCTGGGAATGCCAGAAGATCATCTGGAATGATGTGGCCGGAGAGGGGGTTTACGGGGACTGGATCAAGGTCAATGAAAAAGGCGGCATGAGCACCCAGCGGCCTGCAGTCCTGGCCATTGGCCCTGCAGGTGAAAACCTGAGCCGCATGGCCTGCCTGATCCACGATGCCGGAAATGGCGCCGGTCAGGGAGGTTTTGGTGCTGTATTCGGGAAGAAAGGACTCAAGGCCGTCAGCGTCATTGGCACCGGAAGTATCCGGGTGAATGATCCCAAAGCCCTGATGAAGGCCAGACTGTGGCAAAAAAAGACATACGCATTTGACCTTGAAAATCTAAAATTTGATACGTTTACCCTTGGCTTCCAAAGTCCGCCCGTGCCCATGGCCCTGTACAGGTCCGGAAGGCCTAGGGTCGGCCAAAGGCCACAGGCCTGTGCGGGATGCTCTGCAGGATGCCGGGGCCGATATGAAGACGGCATTGGAAACGAGGCCATCTGCTTTACATCTTTATTTTACTATTTGGGCAAGACTCTTTTAATACAGCGGCAGGCTGCTGATCTGATCAATCGATACGGTTTAAACGCGGCGGAGATGTTTATAGGCGAACTTTACCTGAGGTCGCTTAAGGATCTAGGAATTCTTGGAAAGGGAAAGGAGATTGACTGCCCGCTTGACTTTAAACAATATGGTGAGCTTGCCTATGCTGAGCAACTGGTTAAGGCCATTGCCTATCGAAATGACGGTAAGGGAAATCCCCACCCCTTTGGCGATACCCTGGCAGAAGGCTTTGTCCGGGCCGCAAAAAAATGGGGCCGCCTTGAAGGGGAAAAGTCTGATCTTAAGACCGGGCTTCTCAGGTTTCCCCATTGGGGTCTGCCCAGACATAAGTTGGAACGCTCCCAGTTGGACTGGGGGTATGGTACCATTCTGGGGGATCGGGATATCAATGAGCACTGCTTTGACATGTTAAGGGCGTTTCCTACCCATTATAAACGTTTCAATAAAGAATTGCCCCCTTCCGAAAACGTGGTCAAAATCATCACTGACAAGATGGAACCCTTTGAAGGGGACATGAAAATGCTCGATTTCAGCTCAGAGAACATGTACTCGGAGCACATGGTCAAGCTGGTGACCTGGCACCGGTATTATACCAGGTTCTGGAAGCAGTCTGCACTATTGTGCGATTTTCGCTGGCCGGATTTCCTCAACCTGTATGCGCCGAATGCGGTCGGTGCCACCGGCATTGCCGAACCCAAGTTTTTCAAGGCTGTGACCGGTAAAGACTTTACCTTTCTTGCCGGCATAAACCTGGGCAAAAAAATCTGGAACCTGGACAATGCCATCTGGACCCTCCAGGGAAGGCATCGGGACATGGTCAGATTTGCAGATTACGTCTATACCAATCCCGGTACGACGCATAGTGGATACCCGGAATATATGCCGGGAATAAAGAATGGAAAATGGGATTATGTGATTACTTCGGCAAGGCATTTTGATCCGGATCAATTTGAAGAGTTCAAAACCCGCTTCTATAGGTTCCAGGGATGGGATGAAAAGACGGGTTACCCTACAAGAAAAACACTGGAATCTCTTGGCCTTGAGAATGTTGCAGATGAGCTTGAAGCGAATGGGAAGGGATAAAAATCAGATTTAAAAGGAGAATATTTCATGACGACACCCGTTTATGATCCAAAACAAATTATTTTTTCGCTCAATTCAATTGCCAATGCGCCGTCGAACCGAACCGGCACAAAGGAGAAGCTCGAATCCTACGCCAAAGGGCTCATTCACGATATCTTAAAAAACCACAAGATACGGGAACTCATTGGTGATTGGACCCTGGTCTGGGGCCCATTCGTATATCAGGTGCCGGGTTCAAACGTGGCTGACAATGCCATGTACATTGCCCAAAGCAACACCACCCCCACTGAATTTGTGGTGGCGATCTCCGGCACCAACCCAATCTCGAAATATGGATGGATCCATGAAGACATTCTGATTAATCCCATGCAGGATTGGCCGTATGCCAAAGGGTTCAAAAAGCACAAACCACGGATTTCCAACGGCACGAAATTAGGTCTTGAAGCCCTGTTTAGTATGAAAAATGAGTCAGGACAGACCCTGCCGGTTTTTTTGAACCAACAAGTGGAGGCAGCCAAGCCAAAACCTTTGTCTGTGACTGTAACGGGTCACAGTCTGGGCGGTGCCCTGTCACCGGCAACCGCCCTTGCATTAAAGGATTTACAGGGTGAGGCGTCAGGATGGGACCTGCAATCCCACGCCAGTATCAAGGTAGAACCGACGGCAGGCCCCACTCCAGGTGATGCGGCCTGGGCAGAATATTATGATAGTCAACTTGGAAATCCGACGGCCCACAATCCGACCACCCGTCTGTGGAATAGCCTGGATATAGTTCCCCATGCCTGGGAGCTGAATATGCTCAAGGAAATACCCGCTCTTTACGAGCCGCAAATTCCCAAAAGCATCTTTATCAGTGCTGCCGTCGGCCTGGCCGAAGTCAATTCACTCGTTGCCGGAGACATGCGCCATATTTGCGATGACACAGCCCCCCTCCCCGGTCAGATACAACATATAAAGCCATTAAGCATTGCCGATGTTCTTGAACTGTTAGAGGTGCTGGCAGCCAATGATTTAATCGATCGTCTGGCCAAAAAACTTCGTTTATCCCCAGTTGAGCTTGCATTGCTCAAAAAGATCGTGGATGATTTGATCAAGCACCTTAACACCAGGAAAAAGACTGTCGACGCCGTCACAATGAAAGAACTCACAACCTGGAATCAGGATTTCAACACCAACCTGGATGATAGCTCAAAAAAACTATCCCGGGAGTTTTCCGACTTCCTGAATTTTCTTGTGCAGGCAGGTTTCCAGCACACTAAAGCCTATGCCGAACTTATTGGTACCAAGTATTTTGCCGACTTGGTTAAAAAAATTAAAAAAAGATATCATGAATTGGCAACTTGACCAGGCTATACCCGGTCAATACCTTTTTTATAACCCATTAACTTCTTAGGAGACTATTATGCCTGACAAGAATGAAAATCCCAGTGTTAACGGACAGATAACAGATGCAGTAACCCAAACCAATACCAGAGTTTTAGGCGAGGCACCGGCAATGGCCATGGGCAGTTTATACCAGACCATTGGCAACTCTGTAGCCATGGCTGCGGCCAATGCAGTTTATGCCCAGCAACAGGCGAATGTAACCTATCAGGCAGCAACCACCATGGGTGTGCAGGCGCTATTGTCCGCGAGGACAGCCCCAGCGCCTGCAAAGGGAGAAGCGCTTTCAGATGATCATATTGCTATATTAATCGATGAACTTGAACACCAGATTGATCATTTAAACGCCATGAAGGCCCAAAACGGTCCGGCAAACACCGAAAATAAGGGTGCAAAAAATGGCAAAGAATAACCCGGATATTCAAACCGAAAACATGGGCAAAAAGGGGTTTGTCGATAATAAACAAACCGCAAAGGATATGTTGAGGTTATCAGCCGTTCAAACGGCTCAACTCACCATGAATGATACTGCAAGCTTTTTGCGAAATAACCACATGATCTATACTGCTGGGATTTCTTCTGTTGTTAAAGCATTATTGGATGGCAATGAGAAAGCCCATGAGTCTTTTGCCCTGTTAAACAATATGCTTTCGGAATCCCAGCAGCACTTTGAACGCATGGTAAAAAATACAAATGCGCTAATGGGAAAAAACGAAGAATCATAAATTGCCCAGTATTTATTTATAAAGGAGATGGATCCCCAACATCTGATGATTCCGTTGTATGGCATGTAATACCGTATACTGACCGTGGGACTGGTCCTTAATCGGGCAGATCAAAAAAGGACTGGGCGTTTTTATACAACACCCGGTCCAGATCATCCCCTGACAGACCGGCATCGGCAAGCCAAAGCAACTCGCGGTCCCAGGCATAGGGAATATTGGGGAAATCCGAGCCGTACATGATCCGGTCCGCACGATAGGCGGAAAAATCCCCCCGCCTGTCCTCGGGAAAATAATCGGTGATCACCATGGCGGTATCCAGCCAGAGGGTATCGTAGGTTTCGATCAACTGCCGGTATTGATCAACTTCATCAAACCCCAGGTGGGGCACACAGATCTTAAGCCGGGGATACGCTTTTAAGATCCGCGCAACCTTGTCTGCCCCGCAGATCTCATAGGGATCGCAGAGATAATGCTCGCTTTTGGGTTCCCGGCCCACATGCATGACCATGGGTTTATTCCGTTCCTGGCAGATATCATAGATAGGATCCATATCAGGGCTGTTCATATCAAAGCACTGGACATGGGCGTGGAGCTTCACTCCGGACAACCCCATATCAAAGGCCTCATCTAATATTCCCCGGGCATTCTCCTCACCGGGGAATAGTGTCGCAAGTCCTATGACTTTCCCTGAAAATTCCCGGCAGAGCTCCGCCATATATGAATTCAGGAACCCGGCCATCCCGGGCTTGTGTGCATATTGCAGAGCCGTCACCCGGCTGACCCCATGCTCCAGAAGAAAGGCGATCAGTTCCCGGCTTGTCATCCGGTATCGGATTTTCCAGGCAAAGGCATCAAACCAGGACTGGACGGCAGAAAAAATCTTGTCCGGAAATACATGGACATGGGCGTCTATAACCCGGGGAATTCCTTTGGGCAGGGTCTCGCCTTCGGGATTGTCATAATACGGCAGATCAGGTTTCAGCATGTCAGTTCTTAAGCCTCCACTTTCCGGGGGGGTACAAAAACCTCCCGTTTCCCTGTGCTTTCAAGGAAGATGGCATCAACAGGGCAATTGGAGGCACATACCCCGCATCCAATGCATCTATTTTCAACGATAGAGATTTCATTGTCCGGTTCCCCGTTCAGGAGAATGGCCTCCATGGGGCAGATATCCACACAGGTTTCACATGCAGTACACTCATCCATATCCAGCCGTGCAAGATAGGACGCATAGGTATGGGCAGGCACAGCCCCGGTGTAAAAGAGTTCAAAGGTACCACAGCAACATTTGCAACAGTTGCAGATGGCATATTCATCCCGTTCAATATCTTGGCTTTCATGGAACGTCTTGTGGACCAGACCGTCTTTTTCCGTTCTCTCAATGATGGCGTAGGCCTCCTGCCTGGTGATTTCCCTGCCGAATTGATAGTCAATGACAAAGCGCGCCGTCTGACCGAAGAAAAGACAGTTCTCCTTATCTTCAGTGACCTGACAGGTCTTGCCCAGCAGATTTTTTTCATGGCGGCAGTAGCAATGCGCCACGGCAATGGTGTCAAATTTGTCAATGATGAGATTCACATCTTCAAGGGGAAGGATGTGATCCAGACCTTTTTCTTTGATCTGTTTGCCGATGGGCACCACCCGGGTAAACGGTGTCAGCATCTTTGACAACTCGACAAACCCGTCGTAATCACTCTGAAAAATCCCCGACACCTCTTTGAACAACCGGTCAAATATTTGGGCCAGTTTCTTCTGTTTGGGTGTGGTCTCCCCTCGCATGAGGGTATACTCCAGCAATCCGGGCAGAGGAGGCATGAGCCTATAGACCACAATACCGGTGCTCCTGCTGGGGATACCGGTTACCACACCTTCATGCATGAGGGCATCCAGATGCTCCTCAATCACCGTCTCTTCCAGGCAGGTGACCTCTTTGAGTTGGTCCATGTTCATAGGCCCCGTAAGCACCTGAACAAATTTCGCCTGGTCCTCGTTCATGATGGTCCGGACAAGTTCGATCATGGTGTCGGATACGGGAATGGGAAATTGTCCTGCTGAAATAATAGTCTGCGCTGTTTTTTGCCATAGGTTTTCGGACATGGGATCTTCTCCTCGTTAGATAGGTATAAAAAATTAAGGATCTAAATCGGCTTTTAATGCCTGCCACACCGCTGTTGCAATCTCTTTTGAGGCCAGGTCCATTTCCGAATAGGCCTGCCCGAAGAGATACTGCTTTGAGAACATCTGACAGGGCCCCATTAAAATAGAAATAAAAATATCCGGGGGCAAAGCTTTCAGGGTTCCGGCCTCGATATGAACCCGAAACCAGGTTGAATTCCGTTTGAGAAACCACTTATTCCGGTCTTTGAGCTTGATTTTGCTTTCGCCTGAGAATACGGCATGCCGCTGTTTAAACAGATATCTGGCCCAGTCCGGAAACCGGACAATCCAGTTCAGATGGTAGTCCACCACGGCAGTGATGCCGGACTTTGCTGTGGCCTTGGATTCAAGTTCTGCCAAAAAACCGTCCTGATAGGTCGCAAGCCCGTCAAGATAGACGGCAGCGGCCAATTGTTCCTTGCCTTTGAAATGATGGTAAATACTGCCGATGCTGGTGCCAGAGGCTTTGCATATATCCGAAATAGACGTTTCGGTCACTCCTGCGGCATTGAAACAGGCCAGGGCTGCGGCGATGATTTGGCTTTTCCGTTCAGGTGTTTTTGTATGGGTGGCGGCTTTTCTCTTCATGATTAGAATCATATTCTAAAATATAATTCTAATGCAAGCTCTTTTTTAAGTGAAATGATTGATATCGCCAAAAACCCAAAATCACTTGATAATTTCCAACCGGCCATCTATGGTGGTAAGCGTAGCAGCCCACAGAAACCTGAACGGGAAAAAACTTTGCAATACCACCCGCTTACATTGGCCTTCACCCATGACAATGCTCATCTTGAGCCTCAGTTTCAGCATGCCTATTTTCGCGAATCCCTGACCCGGATCCGTATCGCCATGGTGGTGGGAATTTTTCTTTACGGTATCTTCGGCATCCTGGATGCGGTCATGGTGCCGGCCCAAAAGCAAATCTTCTGGATAATCAGGTATGCGGTTGTCATTCCCATGGGGTTGGCAATTTTTGTATTTTCATTTCACAGGGCATTTGAACGATGGTACCACCCCATGCTGGCTGGGATCTGCCTGATAGCAGGTCTTGGGATAGAAATAATGGTTATCCTGGCAGATCCGCCGGCCGGGTACTCCTACTATGCAGGTATCATACTGATATTTATCGTTGTTCACACCTTTTTCCGCATGGGATTCCTATGGGCCGCAGCCTGTTCCTGGACCATTGTCATTGTCTATGAAATCATTACCCTCTGGGTAGTTGCAACACCGATCCATATTTTCATCAACAATAATTTCTTTTTTATCTCTTCAGCCTTTCTCTGCACCCTGGCCGGGTACGCCATTGAGTTGAATGCCAGACAACGATTTTTTACCAGCCACATGCTTACCCTGGAAAAGGAGAAGGTCCATGCAATCAATGCAGATCTGGACCGCCAGGTCAAAGAGAGAACCCGGGAATTGTCCAATACCTTAGACCGGCTCCACCTGGAAATGGAAGAGCGGCTTGCGGCCCAGGAAAACCGGCTTGAGCTGGAAACCGCTCTGAACAAACGCCAAAAAATAGAAACCATCGGCACCCTGGCCGGCGGTATTGCCCATGATTTCAACAATATTCTGGCCGCCATCATTGGTTATACAGAGTTGATCAAGGTAGAAACAAAGGAATCAGAGACCGGACAGCATGCCTCCCAGGTATTGATGGCAGCCATGAGGGCCAAGGAACTGACCAGCCAGATACTCACCTTCAGCCGTCAGGCAGACCAGAAAGTCGCGCCCCTTGCGATCACCCCGGTGACCATGGAAGCCTTGAAACTCATTCGGGCATCAATCCCGGCAACGGTCTCCATCCGGACAGAACTTGTCTCAAAGGGCTGGATATTGTCCGATCCCACACAGATTCACAGAATTATAATCAACCTGTGTACAAACTCGGTTCAGGCCATGGCTGACCAGACAGGCGACCTTGAGATCTGTCTGGAAGATATTGATGTGAGTGAACCAACTGAAAATAAAAAACAGGAGTGTGCCCCCGGATCCTGGATAAAACTTACGGTCAGGGATTCAGGCCATGGGATGGCAAAAGAGATCACGGACAAAATTTTTGATCCCTTTTTCACCACCCGGGATGTGGATAAAGGCACAGGAATGGGACTGGCCGTGGTTCACGGGATTGTAAGAAAGGCAAATGGCAGGATCCGGGTGAAAAGCGAACCTAATAAAGGAACAGCATTTACCATTTATCTCCCCCGGGTTGCCCCCCCGGAACGCCTCAGTTCCCCATCTCCAGTGGCCAGCCCAACGGTCATCAAAGGCTGTGGTGAACATATCCTGGTATTGGATGATGAACTCCCGTTGATTCAAATGCTGGAAACCGCCCTCCCCGCTCTTGGATACCGGGTAACCGGATTTTCAGATCCTGTTGAAGCACTGGCGTTCATCAAGACCCGGGGAAAAGAACTGGATTTGGTCATAACAGATTTTGCCATGCCCGGAATGACCGGGCTTGATGTTGCAAACGAGATAAAAAAAACACTGCCGGATCTTCCGGTAATTCTCTGCACCGGCCACAGCCAATCCATTACCAAAGAAAAAATGAAACAGGCAGGCATCCGGGAATTTTTAATGAAACCCGTGACCGGTAAGACCCTTGGAGAAAAGATCAGGCAGGCATTGGACAAACGATAAAATTAAACTCCGCTTATCAATTCTGAAATTAAAATCCGGACCCCGATACCGACCAGAATAACACCGCCCAGAATCTCCATCCGTTTTCCGAATAGGATCCCCAGACGTTTTCCCAGGGCAATTGCGCCTAAGGACATCGCAGCTGTAATCACCCCTATTATCACCGAAGGGTACCAGATATTGATATCCAGCATGGCCAGACTCAGGCCTATAGCCAGGGCATCAATGCTGGTGGCCAGACTGAGCATGACCATGGTCATCCCCCGGGACGGATCTTTTTGAATCAGGGTATCGGATTTGTCCAGGCCGGAAAGGATCATCCGTCCTCCCACAAATACCAGAAGGCCAAAGGCGACCCAATGGTCAAAGGCCTTGAAGTAGGAGACAAATCCAACTCCAAGAAACCAGCCGATCACCGGCATCATGAACTGGAACAGACCAAAGTGGAAGGCCAGTCTGAACACGGCCCTGCCGTTTGCCGCAAAACCCGATGCTGCCGCGGCCAGAGAAACAGCTGCCGCATCCATGGCCAGTCCCACGGCAATAATTATGATATCAAACGTTCCCATTGTGAAAAAAATCTTCCCTTACTCATAGTTTCTGTATTACGTAAAAAATCTTAAGATATTAAAAATGCGGTTGATTTGCAAATTCTATCGGTTTGATGTAGTTTTTCTTATAATCTTTCACCCCCAAACAGGAGATTGCCCATGGATAAATCAAAAACGCTGAACATCTTGAAAAATGCCTTTCTCATGGAGCGGCAGGGTAAACATCTGTATGAAACCGCCAGGGATAAAGCAAAAGATAAATCTGTAAAGGATTTTTTCCAGACCCTTGTTGATGACGAACAAGAGCACATGGATATCCTTGAAGAACAGTTCAAGGCCTATATGAGCAGCGGGAAATTTGTCGCCGGCGGATACGATAACGACGGCGCGGCCGAATCAGCCCCGGAAATTCTCAATGATGCCGTTATAAAAAATATTAATGCAGCCGGGTTTGAAGCCACAGCCATTACGGCCGCCATCGGATTTGAGGAAAAGGCCATAAAACTCTATGCCCTGCGATCTGAAGAGACAAAGGATGAAGAAGAAAAAAAGTTGTATAAATGGCTCTCAGTCTGGGAGAGCACCCATTTGAAAAAACTGATCAACCTTCAGGAGGGTCTGATGGACCGGGTCTGGGAAGACAACAGCTTCTGGCCCTTTTAATCCGATTTAAAAAAACGAAAAGGGAACCCGTTGTCCGGGTTCCCTTTTTTTATGCGCTGACTTTACACGGCAGCGCCGTGCTCTTCCATAAAATTCTAAAAGATCTGGCTGGCCTTTGCCATTTCCACCACGGGCAGAGGGCCCAAGGCAGGTCCCGGCACAAGATTCAAAATTTTCTGGGGCATACCCCGGTAAAGCAGACGGGCCTTAAGGACCTGGCCTTTTTTAGGAATCATTCCCAGATCAAAGGTATGGGTTGCGCTGGCTTTGGCCGGAATCCGTGTATCGGAAAGCACCTCCCTGGCCTTGGCCAGATTCAGCACAGGATTACCCTGCCCGTCTCCCAGGATGGTCCTAAAAATTACAGTATCATCCGGCAGCACATGCCTATCATCCGGGATTCCTGTCCTGAAAAGCGGTTTACCTGCTGCATCATTCAGGGTGAGTTCGATCCAGACCTGGCGAAGATCGCCGACACCAGTGGGCAGGGAATGACCGGCTCCGGAGTTGGTAACCGTAACCGCCACCTTTTTTTCTAAGATACCAGACACATCCAGTGCCAGGGTTGCGGCATGTTTCAGACGGTCTTCCGCCATGGCCGGTTTTTCCACGTCACCGAATAGGTCTGTTACCCCGGAATTTGCCCCCACAAAATAATGGGTAAAAATATGAGGCCGTTCATCACTGTAATCCGTGGCAGCACCAGGATTGGAAGGCCGTTCGGTCGATCCTGTGGCAGGGATGCCCGGGCGCTGATACATGTGGCAATCCTGGCAGTTCACCCGTTTTTCAGGGTCAGTATCGTTATATGGACTGTTTTCCCATTCCGTATAGGTGGTCTCAAGGTCTGTGCCGAACGCCACATGCTTAACATTGTGACAGGTACCGCAGAGTGTTGATTCCGTGTGCAGCCGGGAAAAGGCTGCCTCATGGAAATCCGGCTCTGCATCATCAAACGGTCCGTACTTTACACCGGGCTCATCTTCCCCCTGCCCCGGAGATAATACCAGACCGTTGTTGTACATTTTGGTCACATCCACGGCAGAATGGCAGTAGTCGCATTGAATCCCCCGGGTCGCAATCTCAGGGGTTTTACTCAGGTCATCGGAAACCTGTTTAGGAAACCCTGTTACAACACCCACAGGGGTGTGGCATTTCACACAGGTCTCCGCCTCTTCAATTTCACCCTCAAGGGTCAGGCCCTTTCGCAGAAATTTGGATACCCGGGAGTAAACCGGATCCTTGTGAGAAAGATTATGCATGGAGTTGGTCCATTGCTCAAAAATCTCAGAATGGCATCCCCCACAGGTATCCGGGGATATAAACTGCTCAAGTTCAAAGTCCTTTGCAGTTACGTCTGCATCTTTGGCAAATACCTGCCCTGACCAGATCATGGCAAGGCAGCAAAGCGTCAACCCTGCGGCTTTCATGCGAAACATTATGATTTCCTCCTTTACCTATTCTTTGATCAGACCACCCGGATATTCCCGGGTCTCGGCGTCAATGGTCAATACGGTCCAGTTTCCCTCTTCATCCTTGGCCGCCACCAGACAGTCTATTTTGGTACCGTCGTTCAGGGTAACGGAACACTGGCCTTCTTCGTTCAGGGTATGGACTTTCACAAACTTTTTATCCTGAGACAATTTCCTGAACTTTGTTGTAGCCTCCTCCATGGTGATGATCCGGTTGTACTCATCTTCGTCAATTTCTTTGATCTTCCCTCGCAGCTCATTGATCTGCTGCTTTTGGGAGGCAATCATATCCAGCACCTTTTTTATCTCGTCTTTCTGATCCGAGGGAATGGAAAAGAGAATCTGTTTCTGAAGTTCCATATCTGTTTCAATGAAATTAATTTTCTGAAGCAAGCCTTTTACATGTTCTTTCATAATATCAACCCTTTGGGGCGCAATGCTCCCTTTGTTTTTAATTTATACTCAGGCGAGTATATCTGCTTTACGGGAAGTTTCAAGAGATAATTGGGCAGGGCAAACGCAAAAGTGGATCCGGTCCCACGGACCGGTCATTTCCCCTTGCCTCAGCAGTGGCCCGGACCCTGACCGCGTTTTTCAGCCTGCCGGGCACCTTTAGCGATCCAGTCAAAAAACCGGATCAGAATTCCTTTTTTCTTTTTCTTCTCGTCAGACATCTTTTTGGGTTTCATTAAATCACCTCATAAATCAAAAGAAGATGGCCTTTGGCAATTTCGCGATACTCACTTAACACCAGACTCATATCCAGCTCATCCGTAAACAGGGAGAGGCCTTTACCGAACAATCTGGGCACCAGAGTGATATGCACCTGCGTAATCAGATTTTCCCTGGCATACATTGAGTTGATGATCGCCCCGCCGATCAGGGCCACCTGATCGTATCCACGGTTTTCAAGATCCTTAAGGATCTTTGCCGGCGGCTGGTCCGTAAAAATCAAATTCTCATCATTGCTTTTACGGGTTTTATCCCGGGTCATGACTATGTTCAGACGCCCGGGCAGGGGCCGGCCGATGGTATCGTAGGTCTTGGATCCCATGATCATGGCACCGGCTTGTCTGGTCACCTTTACAAAATATTGTTTATCCGCCTTGCCGGACCAGTCTACCAACTGGCTTGAGTCCCTTGCGATCATCCCGTCCAGGGTCGTAGCCATGAGCATAATCACATCCATGATCATCTTCCTTTTTTATTGTTTAGACTTGGGGCCAGTCCATGTCCTTTTCTTCGGCAACATAGCAGAACCGGCTCCAGGTCATTTCACGTTTAGATATGGGGCATTTTAAGGTCACCTTATGCTCGGTCACCTTGATCACTTCCCAGTCCCCGAAACGGGGAGATTCTTCAATCCGTATTTTCTGGCCCACTTCAAATGGATAGGCCTTGAACAGGGTTACCTTTGCCATTGGACTCTCCTTTTTATTCATTTTTTAAAGGGCCGGTCATCTGTCCTATATCCACCAGTTGATCAAATTTCTCCGGCGTAAGTATTCCCAAGTCCAGGGCAGCCTGCTTTAGTGTCGTGCCTGTTTCATGGGCATATTTGGCAATTTGGGCTGCCCTGTCATATCCGATATGGGGATTTAAGGCCGTCACCAGCATCAGAGAATTTGCAAGATGGGTCGCAATCCTCTCTTTATCCGGCTCAAGTCCGTCAACACAATTGCGGGTAAAAGATAATGCCGCCTCCCCCAGAAGCCTTGCAGACTGAATAAAATTGGCGATGATCACGGGCTTGAACACGTTGAGTTCAAAATGCCCGGAGGCCCCGGCCATGGTCACGGCAACATCATTTCCCATGACCTGGGCGCAGACCATGGTCAGCGCCTCCACCTGTGTAGGATTGACCTTGCCCGGCATGATGGATGATCCCGGCTCATTGGCCGGCAATCGCAACTCCCCGATTCCGCACCTGGGCCCTGATCCCAGCATTCTGATATCATTGGCGATTTTCATGAGGCTGACCGCCATAGCCTTTAATGCACCATGGGATGCCACAAGGCCGTCATGGGATGCCAGGGCTTCGAACTTGTTTTTAGCCGTCACAAAGGGATAACCGGTTAATTCCGCTACCCTGTTGGCCACGGTCACATCAAAGCCTGCAGGTGTATTCAGTCCCGTACCCACTGCCGTGCCGCCCAAGGCCAGCTCATAGATCCGGTCCAGGCTTGTTTCGATCTGATCAATGCCTTGGGACAGCATTCGGACATAGCCGGAAAACTCCTGTCCCAGGGTCATGGGCACCGCATCCATAAAATGGGTCCGCCCGGTTTTAACAAT
>PIVQ01000734.1 GCA_003354055.1 Desulfobacteraceae bacterium
TTATGCCTAGATGGGGAATGGTAATCGATGTCAAGAGGTGTATAGCCTGCTGGGGCTGCACCATTGCTTGCAAAGAAGAACACTTTTTGCCGCCTCGTGTTTTCTGGAACCGGGTGCTCATAGGGGAAAGCGGAAAATTTCCCTCTTCAAGTAAACTGATCTATCCGATTTTGTGTAACCATTGCACTGATGCTGCCTGTGTGGAGGCCTGTCCCACCGGCGCCACCTATGTGCGGCCCGACGGTATCGTGGCCATAGACGATGAACAATGTGTGGGCTGCCGAGCTTGTCTGGTGTCATGTCCCTATCAGCAGCGGACCTATTATGATCAGGAGGTCAAGGACCGGGAGTATTTCCCGGGCCAGGGCAAGACCCCCATGGAGCTGATTGGAGAAAAGTTATACCCCTTTAAAGTGGGAACTGTGATCAAGTGTAATTTCTGTACGGAACGGTTGGAAGACGGCATGGAAAAAGGCCTGACACCGGGTAAGGATGAAGATGCAAGTCCTGCCTGCGTGAATATCTGCCCGGTCAGTGCCCGGATCTTCGGAGACCTGGATGATCCTGACTCAGAGATCAGCCGGCTCATCATGGAGAAAAAAGGCAAGCAGCTGAAAAAAGAGTTCGGCACAGAACCGGCAGTTTATTACATTGATTGATAACAGGGGGGAATGATGACCTATAAAACTGACGAAATTGTTGAAGATAAATGGATAAATACCACCTGTGGCGTATGCTATTGCGGCTGTGCCGCAAAGGTTCGGGTGGTGAACGGTGTGCCTGTAAAGGTAGAAGGCATACAAGACAGCACCATGGGCGGCGACGGGTCCGGACTTTGCGGTAAAGGCACGGCCGGGCTCATGTATTACCACGATCCCAACCGGATTAAAAAACCTTTGCTGAGAACCAACCCTGAAAAGGGAATCGGGGTGGATCCCAAATGGAAAGAGATTGAATGGGACGAGGCTTTAGAGATCATTTCCACCAAGATGAAGAAAATCATGGATGATGATCCCAATAAGATCCTTTTTACCAACCAGACCATGAGGGCTTCTGACGGCCCCCATAACCATCCTTATTTTTATGCCCAGGCATTTGGGGTGAAAAATAACGGTAATTTTATTATCGGAGGCGGCAGTCTCCATTGCGGTAATGCCTGCCATATGCTGGGCGGTTTGATTCACGGGGCCTGGTCAATAGCACCTGACTGGCGGTATACCAAATATGTGCTCAAATGGGGATCCAGCAAAGGGACCGGCTCCGGACATTCAGCCATGACCAATGCAAGGCTTAGGGCAGATGCCATCCGCCGGGGTATCAAAGAGGTTGTATTTGATCCCATGGGTAACTTTGCCGGTGGCAAGGCAACCGAATGGGTGGCCATTTTACCGGGTACTGATACTGCTGTGGGACTTGCCATTGCCAATTACATTGCAAACATCCGCGGTGAAATGGATATCCTTTATCTTAAGGCCAAGACCAATTTTCCCTATCTGATTAAAGATGACGGCACCTATATCCGTCATGAGGACAGTGACAAACCTTTAATTTATGATGAAAAAGATAAAACGGTCAAGGAATATGATGACCCGACTCTTGCCTGGGAAGATTGTGCCCTGTACGGCGAATATGAGTACAACGGAGAAAAAGTCGTCCCCTGTTTCGTGCCTTTTAAAGAACATTTAAAACAATTTACCATGGAATGGGCTTCTGACATATCCACAGTTCCTGTGGGGACCATCATGAAGGTGGCCAAAGGCTGGGTGGATAATGCCCAGATCGGTTCCACCATTACCCTTGAAGGGAAAAAATATCCGTATCGCCCGGTTTCCTCGGTGACCTTCAGAGGGTCCCAGGGACATTCAAACGGTATCCACCAGGTGGCTGCCATCGATCTTATGGCTCAGCTGGTTGGAGCTGAAGATGTGCCCGGCGGCACTTTGGGATGGCCTGCCATCAGACGGGCATATCCGGGTGGTAATTATGAGCAGACGTGTAAACCCGGTAAGGACGGGGTTATTGTTCCTTCTGTATTTTACTCCCACGATCCCTGGCCGGTCAAGGCTCCCAGCCTTCCGGCTACCAATATGGGATGTGTGGATATATGGACCCATTGTACCCTTTCCCATATTCCCTATACCGATGAAGTGGACTACATCCATGAAAAATTCGGCATGAAATCCAAACCGGAAATGATTTTCGGTATAGCAGCCAATTTTGTTATTTCTAATTCTGACTGGGATACAGCCGTTAAAAACTTTAAAGACTGCTTTGTGGTCCAGATGGATTTGTGGGTCAATGAAACAGACCAGGCCATTGGCGATATTATTCTGCCTGATGTATCTTATCTGGAAAAAGACTGCTGGTCTTCAGAAATTGATGCCTTCTTCTTTTCAGGCAGTCCGTCCCATGAAGATTGGTATGTGCACATGCAGCAGCCTGTTGCCGAACCCATTGGAGAGTCTCGATTCTTCATGGATGTATATATCGATGTGGCCAATCGATGTGGCGTTCTGGACAAGTTTAATGCCAAGCTCAACGATTACTACGGGGTTGAAGACGAAGAGCTGAAAATTAAACCCGGGGAAGTCTTGAACTGGAAGCAGATCGGAGAAAGGTTTCTAAAATGGGTCTACGGTAAAGATGCTGACAAAGTTCAAGAACAGGGATATGCCACCTGGAATAAATCCATTGAGGATGTTTATTGGCGATGGGATATTGATACCAGGTGTCCGGTTTACATGGAATACCTGCTCCATGACAGAAAACGGATGGAAGAAATATTCGAAGAAACCGGTTTTGATTTGGAATTTGATATGGATCAGTATGCAGCGCTTCCGTCCTGGTTCTGGCCGGAATCCCATAAGGATCTGAATTCGGAATTTGATCTTCTGGCATTCTCTTACAGGGATATCCTTCACACCAACAACACCACCTTTCAGAACCCCTATGTGGATGAAGTTTCCAAAATGTGTCCCTATACATTTACCATTACCCTGAACTCATCCCTTGCACGGGACAAGGGCCTGAAAGACGGAGATATCATCTGGATTGAAACCCGTGCCGGGGTAAAGGAAAACGGGATTGTTAAAACCATGGAAGCCCAGAGTCCCAAAGTGATCGGCATTGCAGGGCAGGGCGGTCTTTGGGCTGACGGTCGGCCCATTGCCAAGGGCAAGGGCGCCAACTTCTGTAAGCTGTTACCCTCCAAATTGAAATATTTTGATCCGGTTGCCGGCAACATGGAAACGGCCGTTGCTGTGAAAATTTACAAGGACACGGGAGGACAATAAAATGACAGATAAAATTCATGAACTTGAAAAGACCATGTTTCCCCCGGATGGCTCCGGCTTAAAACCCTATGAATGGATGGTGCAGCCCACGGCCCAGACCCAGTGGATCAAAGAGAAAGGGATATTTTTGTGGCTGGCCTTTTTTTTCTCGGAAATCGGTGCAGGGCTATATTTTGTTTCCCTGTTTTATGAGTACAGAGCTGGTCTTGTCCTGGGCTGGCTGAGCACCCTGGTTCTGGGCGGACTCATCCATGTGCTCTACCGGGGCAATCCCATGCCGGCCTGGCGGATGATCCTGAAGCCCGAGACCTCGGAATAGTGCAGA
>PIVQ01001561.1 GCA_003354055.1 Desulfobacteraceae bacterium
TGGACATCCAAAACCGCCTGCCAGTTGTCGGCGGACATTTTGGTAAAGCTTTTGTCCCGCAGAATTCCGGCATTGTTAATGAGGATATCGATGGTACCGAATGCATCCAGGGCGGTCTGCACAATCCCCCGGCCCCCCTCTGCCGTGGCCACATTGTCAAAATTTGCCACAGCTTCGCCACCGGCAGTTTTTATCTCATTGACCACATCTTCGGCCGGGGAACTTGACCCGGAACCTGCGCCATCTCTGGCGCAGCCGTAATCATTGACTACGACCTTAGAGCCCCTGCGGGCCAGTTCCAGGGCATAGACCCGTCCAAGGCCGGCACCGGCCCCCGTGACCACGGCCACCTTATCGTCAAACCGGATATAGCCGGTTGCAGCATCACCGTATTCAAAAATCCCGTTGGTAATGATCTCTTCACTGGTTTCCTTATGAATAGTTTTCCAGACGGCTTTTCCCTCGTCGGTCTTCCAGATCAGGGTTTCAATGGGCTCTCCCGGATACAGAGTTTTGGAAAACCTGCAGGTCATCCGCCGTACCTTTTCAGGGGCTCCGGGGGTAAGACTTGCAATCAGGGCCCTGCAGGCATAGCCATGAGTGCACAGCCCGTGCATGATAGGTTTTTCAAATCCGGATGCCTTGGCAAACTTAGGATCCACATGGAGCTGGAACATATCGCCGGAAAGACGGTAAAGCAGGGGCTGATTCTCGCTTGGCCTGCCCTCCACGATAAAATCCGGTTCCCGTTCCGGAAATGCAAACTCACTTTTGGGTGCTTCAGGCCCGCCAAATCCCCCGTCCAGCCTGGAAAATATAGTAACAATGCTGGTGTAAAGCTTTTGTCCGTTGGAGTGAAAGGTGTGAAATTCCGCCACA
>PIVQ01001562.1 GCA_003354055.1 Desulfobacteraceae bacterium
AGATTCTTCAGTGTTAAAATCTAACTGTGGGTGGAAAGATAGTTCTTTTTCTGATTCTTTTAGGTTCTGCTCTACCAGGTTGGCCAAAGCATAATCCACTGCCGGTGAAACAACAGCAGGTGCCTCAGCCGCGGGGAGGTACGACATTGTCCGGTTATCCGGATTCCAGTCAGGGCAATATTTGTCCGCAAGTTGGAGAAAAAGGGCATTTAACGCCTGAGAACCTGAATCAAAATACCTGTCACAATCCATTGTGGATACGGGCAGTCGTGATGTCAGAGATAGAAGTTTCTTTGTTTGCCTGTCCAGCCTCCGTCTGTTAAAGACCTCCTTTTTTTTGAAATTTTGGGCAGCTTTGTATAACTGCTGATTCTGCCGCTGCACCAATTGTTTAAACCATTGTTTTTCCATCATCTGCAAAAAGGTCTGATGGCAATCGTAGGCCCGTTGTACCAGATTTTCCCCCGAGAACGGAAAGCACATGCAGGCTTGCACATCTGTTTTGTTGATCATATGGATCAGCAGTTCTTTTTCCTGTGCCGGAATAAGGAGCAGCTTTTGGGTAAGAGGTGAAGATTTTGAAGCCTGTTTAAACAAAGTTTCAAGCCCCATAGGGGCTGGTTCGGACCCGCAGATCAATAAACTGAACGGGGGGGCCTGGGTTGCTGATAATTTATTGACAGCCTCCCGGTCATTGCTTATAACGTCGACCTGCCAACCGGCAGATGTCAATTGATTGCGTACCTTTTCAACGGGGCAATTTCGACTGTCAACTACCAATGCCGATAAATTTTCCATTATTGAATTTCCTCGTCTGGTAAGGCCTTTGTCATCAGTAAGTGGCATTCCTGATAAAGTCTTTTCTGGCAATAGGCAAA
>PIVQ01000099.1 GCA_003354055.1 Desulfobacteraceae bacterium
TCGTTACAAAATAACTTGATCTAAATACCCTGAAGGGCAGAAACTTGTTTCCAAAACCCCTTAAAAGACTGGGTATTTTGAAAACAAAAGATCAAGTAATTTTGGAGCCGATCCTTAGACACGATTTTCCATCTTAAAAATATTTTCCCCATAACTGGAGATGATGGTCTCGTAAAAAGTCGAATTCGGCAAAAAAATGCTAAAACCTGACTTTTTACGAGAGTATCAAAGCTAATTTATGAAATTACAAATTAAACTAATAGTGGCCTTTGCAATTTTTGCTACACTTCCGACTGCGTTCTTTGGTGTTTACCAAAGTATTACCGGGTACAATTCTCTGACCGCCACAGCCGTGAAGAAGGTATCGGAATCAGCAGAAACATTAAGTTCGGATATATCCGAATATTTCAATGCGGGAGTCAATGATATTGAATTTCTGGCACAGATGGCGGAAATTAAAAATCTCATTGACGGTATTGAAATGGAGGACATGGATGAAATTGAGTTCTGGTCCCAGGCACTGACCAATGCGGTGAAGGCATTTGCTGACAACAGGGATGATTTTCATGATATCCGATTTACAACGGCTGAGGGGAAAACCATTGTAAGAGTTCTTCATGAGAGAGGAGAAGCTGCGGTATCATCAAAAGAATTCGGCACTATTGGCGATGTTGACAGCGGAGGCAGTGGAGGCAGCGGGTATCAGGACGTCATGAACAACGGCACACCTTTAGGCCTGTTCAGTAAAAATAAGGGTTCATTAAGCCTGTGGCTGCATTATCCGGTTGGAAATCCTGTCGCAGGTGTTATCAGCGCCCGTATACATCTTGACAAATTCAGAGCACTGTGTGCAGATCCAAAAGTCTTTATTTTTTCAGATAAGACAGATGAGTTAAACACAATTGACAGCGGAGATTCGGATTTCGCTCCGACACCGGATATCCTTGCAAACATCAAATCTGATACGAATTCAATGACGGGCCGGTATAAAGAACAGATATTTGCCTATGAAAAATTTACCCCCTTAAAATGGATGCCGGATTATCAATGGATAATGTTCAAGTTTTTTCCAAAAAAAGAAATCATGGCCCCTGTTTACTCTCTTATGCAAAATGTTGTTATTATCTGCTTTGCGGCAATTTTCATATCTGTCCTGTGTGGTTTTTTTGTAGGCAAATCAATTGTAAGGCCTGTTAAACTTGTTGTGGACAGCTTAGGAGAACTGGCAGAGGGTGAAGCGGATCTGACAAAACGTCTTAAAATAATGACAAAAGATGAAATTGGTGACCTGGCACATTGTTTCAACTTGTTTGTTGATAAGCTTAACAGACTTATAAAAAGCATCTCAAAAGAAACAAATGTGATTGATACCTCTTCTTCCCAACAGTCTCAATTAGCAGGGCAGATTTCCCATGGGATCATTCAGACTTCGGAGCGGACAAGCAACGTTTCAGCGGCAGCGGAAAAGCTGTCTTTTGCTATGACTTCAATTTCAGCCGCCATGGAACAGGCAAGCACAAGTATCAATTTAATGGCGAATTCCTCCGAAGAAATAACCGTCACAGTGGACGGAATAGCCCAAAATTCCGCACAGGCCCGTAACATAACCAATGAAGCGGTCTCCCAGTCAAAAAACGCTCTCCATACTGTTGACGAGTTAAATCTTGCAGCAGGAGAAATCGGAAAAGTAACAGAGGAAATAGCAGACATATCCAGCCAGACAGATCTTCTGGCTTTAAATGCTACCATAGAGGCTGCAAGGGCCGGAGAAGCCGGTAAAGGGTTTGCCGTGGTTGCCGGCGAAATAAAGGAATTATCAGGGCAGACCGCCCAGGCAACCTTGAGTATTAAAAACCAGGTCAACGGAATCCAGGAATCAACGTCAAAGACTGTTGCAGTTATTAATAATATAACGGACGTAATCGGTCAGGTTGATAAAATTGTAACCATAATCTCCGCCGCAATTGATGAGCAGTCCTCTGCAGTAAAGGATATTTCAACAAATATCTCTCAGGCCTCGCTGGGAATAAAGGAGGTAAATGAAAATGTCGCTGAAAGCTCAACGGTCTCAGCTGAAATTTCAAATGATATCGCCCAGGTCAGTGATCTGGTCGTAAACATGTCTGAAAGGTGTTCAGTGATAGACTCCGGGGCCGGTAACCTCTCCAAAATGGCTGAAAACCTAAGCGACCTTGTAAAGAGGTTTAAAATTTAGTATTCCCCATAAATTACAAAGCAACGGCTTAATATGAGATGAACAAAGTCAAAACAACAACTTTCTATTTCAAACTCATTTCCATAGGCATATGGATAAGCATAATTGCGATTTCTTACCAGTATAATCTAAAAGTTGCGAAAGACTATGAACGGATCTCTGCCCTGAACGGTGGCAGGGCATTTTTCCGGCACATTGTTTTGACAAGAGCCTGGAACGCATCTCACGGTGGGGTATATGTACCAGTGACCGATAAAATACAACCCAATCCCTATCTGACAGGTGAAGACAGGGATATCGTTACAACCCGGGGCATAAATTTGACCAAACTCAATCCGGCTTTTATGACCCGCCAAATCTCTGAAATGGCAGAAAACACAGAGAATATCGAACTGCACATTACAAGTATTTCTCAACTCAATCCGATCAATAAACCCAAGCCATGGGAGAGATCTGCCCTTTATAAATTTGAAATGGGGGACAGTGAAGCCGGCAGCTTTGACCAGGACGGAGAAAAAAGAAAATTCAGGTATATTGCCCCGCTAAAGGTGACACGGGAGTGTTTAGATTGTCATAAACATCAGGGTTATGAAGTCGGTGACATTCGCGGAGCCATATCTGTGACAATTCCATTTCCGGAAAAAAAGAAGAATTTTATTCTGTTATTATCCCATATTATGGCCGGTCTGATCGGAGCTTCCGGCCTGTTCTGGTTGGGAGGATATGTGGAAAAAACAAGCCGGCATCTTACCCGGTTAAAGAATAAGGCTGTTGATGCCTCTGAAACAAAGGGAAAGTTTCTCGCCACTTTAAGCCATGAAATCAGAACGTCCATGAACGGGGCCATTGGAATGAGTGAGTTGCTGCTTGAAACAAATCTCACAAAGGAGCAAGAAAATTACTCCCGGATAATATCCGGAAATGCCAATGCTCTGCTCTTTTTACTCAATGATATTATGGACTACTCGAAAATTGAGTCAGGAAAAATTCAATTTGAGAGCATTGGGTTTGACCTGCTCTCTATGGTTGAAAATGTATGTGAATTAATGTCGGCAAATGCCCACAAAAAAGGAATTGAGATTGCGTGTCTGGTCAATCATGATGTTCCCCTATCCCTTAAGGGGGATTCCAGACATCTGCATCAAATCTGTACCAACCTGATGAAAAATGCGGTGAAATATACAAATATAGGCCAGGTGAGCCTGTCGGTTTCCCTGGTTGAAGAGTCATCCAAAGAGGTGACCCTGCATTTCAGTATAAAATATACCGGCCAGGGAATTGGGGCTGCCCAGAAAAGGCTCTTTCAATCCTATACTCAGGCAGATAGTCCCACCGCAAAAAACTTCGGCGGTACCGGCCTTGGGCTGTCGATTGCCACTGAACTCATCCAGATGCTTGGCGGGAAAACAGGAGCGGAAAGCCAGGCGGGAAAAGGATCTGAATTCTGGTTTACCCTTAGGTTTAAAAAGCAGTTCGACCACGGTGCTGCGGACCGTGTTACCTTGAGCAAGCATAAAATCCGACTATTAATTGTGGATGACACCCCCATGAATTCACTTATTTTTAATGAGTACCTCAAATCTATGGGAAATGTCGAATTTGACCAGGTTGCCTCTTCACACAAAGCATTGAAATTAATGCACCATGCAGAAAAACTTGGCAAGGGATACGATATCGCCGTCTTGGCAGACAGGCCGAACCAGATGCTGGACGGGGTTGGTTTGGGCCGGGCAATCAAAGCATCAAAAGACCTGAACAAGGTACGGTTAATCATGATTTCCTTGCTTGGTCAGCAAGGGGCCCAGGAAATTGAATGCCATGCCCATTTGACCGTTCCCATCATAAAAAAGGATCTTATTGACAGTATTTTGTCTGCCATGGAACAGCCCCCGGCCTGTGAAAAACAACCCAAAAAAAATTCCGGCAACTCGTTCGTTGGATATCCCCATTGGAGACGATAATGAAAGAAAATCAAAATATACCAATGAGTATGACTCCTATACCTGAAACTGGAACGCCAAAACAAAAAAAAGAAGAATTCACCAAAGGGATGACCTTTTCTCTATGCCTGCTCATTTTTTATGCAGCAACTACATTTTTCATACGTCAAATTGCACAAGAAGACATACATCAGAATATAGACCGCAGTCAGTTTCAAGAGCTGAACGCAATGGGTGAGAAAATCCATGATGTCTTGACTCGGATTGAAATGCATTTAGTGCATGTTTCAACTCTTTATACGGTAAAAAAGATTCTCAAAGAAGAAAATCCTAAGATTCGGGAAGAGGTTGAATCCTTATTTTCAAAAATAATTGAAGTTGGCGTTAAAAACCTGTCACCGACCTTTGATCAGGTTCGATTGCTGGATCTGACAGGAAAAGAGAAAATCAGGGTAGACCTTGATAAAAACAATGAAATAAAAGTATGCTCACAGGATCAGCTTCAGGATAAATCAAGCAGATACTATTTTAAAGAATCTATAGGGCTTTCAAAAAATCAATTTTATATAAGTCCCATGGACTTAAACATTGAGCATGGTGGGATAGAAATCCCCCATAAACCCATGATTCGTTTTGCCGCCCCCGTATTTGATCACGGCGGCAAGAAAATCGGACTTCTCATCTTTAATTATAATGCCCAACAGATGATTGACAGCATCGCGGGCGGCAATATACATGAGAACGATCAATGGTTTCTTCTAAACAGCGATGGGTATTACCTGCATGGACCTGTTCCGAATAAAAATTTCGGGTTTATGTTTCCGGGAAAAAAAGTGGGCTTCTTTTCCGATTATCCGAATTTGTGGACAAAAATTTCAACCACCAATAATAAAAAATTCATTCAATCCAATGGAATTTACTATCTTAAAAATATTACCCCCTTTAAAGTCGACAGGCTGTTGATAAATTCCCAAATTCATCAGTGGACGATTCTGATGTTCGTTCCCCAAGAAAATATCAAAAAGCAAAACGAACTGTTAAACAGAAGCTTTTTCTGGGTAAGTGGTTTCATTGCTCCGATCCTAATGATTATGGGATGGCTTCTGGGGAAAAGCCGTGTAAAAAACAAATACTATATAAAAGCATTGGAAAAGTCAGCCAAACGGGACGGTATGACGGGCCTTTTCAATCATCGCGAAATTTTGGAAAAGCTTAGATACCAGACCAAGGTATGCAAAAGATCAAGCCAGCCTTTAAGCCTAGCTTATATTGATTTAAACGGCCTTAAAGCAATAAATGATACGCTTGGGCATAAAAGAGGAGATCAGTTAATAACGGCAGCCGCAGATGCTGTCAAAGGATCGATCCGGGATACCGATATTGCGGCCCGAATCGGCGGGGATGAATTTCTCATTATTTTCCCAAATATGAAAAAGGCAAATGTACGGGAAACACTCGGCAGAATTGAACGTTCATATGCCGGGCGAACTCAAACGCTTTTTCAGGATAAGCAAACTCTAAGTTGGGGGGTATCCTTCTGGGAAGGGGTATTTGATACACCGGAAGACATGATCAGCAGGGCAAATATAGAGATGTATCAAATGAAAAAGAGTAAACAACCAACCGGTATAGATCCTTAGCACCCATGAGTTGATCATCAGGGCTTGGCATCCGCCATTTTTTTCAGGCGTTTGCTCAATGCCGGCTGGGATATACCGATCAATTTACAGGCAATGGATTGATTCCCCTCTGCACGGTTCATGGCTTCTGACACTAGATAGTCAGCAATGTTGCGGATGTTGGGTAGCGGTTTATCAGGCATAAAAATGGTTTGATCTTCTTTCCGTTCAGCGGGTAAAACAGATGACGCGGTCATTTCCCCCATTTTCATTTTAAACGTATCCAGAGACAGCATTCTTCCCTTATGAGTACTTACGGCATCATACACCATGGATTCCAACTGCCTCACATTGCCCGGGAAATGATAATTGGAGAGCAGGGTGTTCAGTTCCCGGGGATACCGGGGGACCTTTTTCTGAAGGGAACCTGCGGCCTCTTCCAAAAAATAGTTCAGCAGCAATGGAATATCCCCTTTTCTATGGCGCAGGGGCGGGATTTCCACATGGTGGGTATATAGCCTGTAGTACAGATCTTTTCGGAACTCCCCTGATTCCTGGTTTGCAATAAGATCCTGGTTTGTTGCCACTATAATGCGTGACTTCAGGCGTTTTGGCCGGTCACTGCCCAGGGGAAAGTACTCTCCGTTCTGCAGAAGCCTCAACAGTTTAATCTGGGAGGCAATATTCAGATCTCCGATTTCATCCAGGAAAAGCGTGCCGTTGACAGATTTTTCAACCATGCCTGTGCGGATTTCATTGGCACCTGTAAAGGCACCCGGCACATGGCCGAATAAGGTATCCGAAAACACCGTATCGTCAAGACCTGCAACATTGACAGATACCAGCGGCCCCGCAGCTTCGCTCAGACTATGGACAGCCTTTACAATTAACTCTTTTCCTACCCCGCTTTCTCCGGTAATTAAAATGGGCTGCTGACTTCCGGACACAGATTCAAGATATTGAAAAACACCTTTCATCCCTTTGTCGTTTGTAACAATTTCCCCAAAGGCTTCAGGATGATCCAGACTGTTGTTCAGAAGGCGCTTCCGTATATCCCTGTACTCTTTACCCATTTCAATAAATTGAATTGCCTTCAATACCCCCTGGACAATACGTACCTCTTCGTCGGTTTTTACAAAATACTCCCTGGCGCCCAGTTTTATGCATTCCACTGCCTGGTCAATCTGATTGATTCCGCTGATGACGATCACACCGATTTCAGGGTAGTCCTGACCTATTATCTCAAGCAGATCCTTGCCGGAAAGATTGGGCATATTCAAATCCAGAAGAACCAGGCCGACATCCCCTTTTGCCAATATGTCCACGACCTTTAGGCTGTCATTGCAACACTCCTGGTTATTGATTCCTCCCAACCGCTCGATGGTAAGGCTCAAACTTCTCAGAAAAGAAATTTCATCATCCACCAGCAGAACTTTAAAGTCAGGATATAAAGAATTATCCTTCATCTTTTTCACCCTTTTTTTATAGGTAATGACAAAAGTGCTGTTGTTCCCTTACCTGGTTTTGATTTAAAAGAAAGCGTGCCCTTATGCTCCTCAACAATTTTGGAGGAGACAAACAATCCCAACCCGGTGCCGCCGGAATCTCTTTTGGTAGTAAAAAAAGGATCTGTAAGATGCTTTAAAGATTCAGGAGTCATTCCACAGCCCCGGTCTTTTACTTCTACGACAACGGCATCCTTTTTTTTATTCTCGTATGTTTTGATATGAATGCTTCCAGACCTGCTGGTGAGCGCCTGACAGGAATTGAGAAGCAAATTGACAATTACCTGTTCAACCCTCTGGGGGTTGCATTCAACTTGTTCCAGAAACCGGCCATGGGACACATGAAAATGATCCGTGTTTTTATGAATTTTATTATAAGTCAGCCGGATACTTGCCTCAACCACCTGATTGATATCAATCAGCTCCATGTCCATTGAAGTACCAGTCCGTGCATAGCTTTTTAAATCGTCCACTATGCTCTTGATTTTTTTAGCACCGGTATGCATTTCCGATATCAACAACGGAATTTCATCTTTGATTCTGGAATATGCCAGGCCTGCAATTAAAAAATCATCATCCACCTGGGAGTGGGATTCAAGAACGGGAAGAATATCCTTGAATGCATCTTCTATGATGGGTGTATTCAACAGAATAAGGCTGTTGGGATTATTAATCTCATGTGCAGCCCCGGATACAAGGATGCCCAGGGATGTCATCTTATCTGCCTGGATGAGTTGCTGCTGATGCGCATAAAGTTCATCAGTCCGTTTGAGCACCTCTACTTTTAAGGTTCTGTTCCAAAAGATAATCCCGATAATAATAATGAGGAGTGGAACCAGGACGAGAATGGTTACTTTCAGAATTGTTGTTGATGAGGGCTTGGGTTCATAAGCAGCAAACCATTTCTCATAAAGCGCCTTTTGTGTTCCCGTATTCTTTAAAATGAGCAGTCCCTCATTCATGAGCGCCAGCAATTCAGGATTGCCTTTTTTCACTGCATAACACATTTTATAATTCATTACGGATTCGTCTGCCGAAACAATATTTGTAAGGTTGAATTTCTCCCCGAAATACTGGCCGGGTAAATTTGCAACAACGGCATAATCGTTCTGACCCGAGGCGAGAAGGCGCAAGGCTGCGGCATGGGTGTCCGTCAATACCAATCCATCATTAAACCCCATTTTTAACAACTTTTCATGGATGGATCCACTCCTTTGGACGATGATCCGTTTGTTACGCAGATCCTCCAAGCCCATGGGTTCAACCTCTCCATTTCGATAAAAAATGGATTGATGGATAATTGCCTGGGAAGAGGTAAAATCATATATTTTTAACCTGTCTTCCGAATACATCATGCCGGAAATCACGTCTATGGAACCATTTTCCAATTCCTTTCGCATCTGGGACCATTTTCCCAAACGGATTTCAACATTTATGCCCATTGCCGCGGCAATCGCCCGGGTCAAATCCACGTTATAGCCGGAAGGGGTACCATCTTCATTGATATACTCATAGGGGGGATAATAAAAATCGCCGCCGACAACAATGGTTTTTCGTACTTTAAAACCGGTTTCCCCGGACACGGGAGATGCAAAAAGTAAGACAAGAACACTCATAAAAAGAGCAAAAAAAAGCCGGGAATTGAATGTTGATGCTTGATTGACAGACAAATTTGGCACGGCATCTCCCTGTTTTCTTAAGCTTTAGAACTCTATATCATAAACGGTGTCAGCACTATACAGCATTCTGGATGGTTTGCGAAGCTATAATTAGCTGTGCCACAGGAAGAACAACAGCTTATTTCCGACGATGTCAGATCCAAGATGCGATCCATCGTGGAAGAGTGTAAAGCGCAGATTCAAGAAAAAAAGAACAGGCAGGTAAATAAGATAAGAATATTTCGATAGCTGTTCTGCCCGGTATTATACCGGGAATAAAAAAAGGTGGTGTTCAGCAAAATGCGGAACGCCACCTTTTTAAGTTGCACTTCGGTATCAGGAAGCCTCGAACCTGATCGTGAGATTGACATAACGTTCAAGGCCCTTCTTTTCAGCCATCGGGCGGGCATCGGGGAACCTATATTTTCCCGTGCTGGCCACTTTAAATACCTCTGCCGGCACGCCTTTGCCCACAAGGGCATGGACAACATTTGCCGCCCGGATTGCCCCCAGTTCAAAATTGGAGGGATACTTAGCTGTCTTAATGGAATTTTTATCTGCATATCCATCCACAACAATCCAGACTTTCTGATCCTTGACCAGGGAAAAAACTTTTATTAAGAACGGCTCATATTCTTTTAAAACCACAGCACTGCCCGAAGTAAAAAGTATGGGGCACCTGGTTTGAATTTTCACCCCCTGGGAATCAGATATCAATTCAAAGGAATCTGATAAACCAAGATTTTCCATTTGCTTAACGATGTCACCTTCCATTCCGCTCATGATATCGTTTGCCGGGGCAGGCAGGACAGACGTGGCAGGTGAGGCAGGCGGGGCTATTTGCTTTTGTTTCTCCAGGTCCTGAAGTGCTATGACCTCTTCAAGATATTTTTCATACTCCTGTCTTTCTTTTTCAAGCGCCGCAAGTTTTTGTTTTTTAAAATCAACAGATGTATATAATGCCTGTTGAACCGGAGCATTCATGGCCTTAAGTCGCACAATTTTCAAATTCAGCCACTGGAGATTTTCACTGACCCCTTGGTACTCCTTATCAATCAAATAAATACTGTGCCGCAACTTGTCTGCAGAATTCTTACTTTTATCTTTCTGCGGAATATCCGCCAATACCTGACCGGCAAAGGCAATAAGCATAAATAAGATAAAAAACAGGGACGATATCCAAAGTATCCGGCGATCTATACGTACGCTCATAATTATTCTCCGGTTGTAGGATTATTCCTTTTACTATTTTAAAAACCTGAACCTGACTATGGGAAACCTTATCAGTTTTCCGTTTTTACAGCAATAACATCTTTCCCAAGCCCTGCAGGCCACCACACCATTCCATGCTTGGTAAAGTTGATCCTCAACTCCATGACAGCCTGGGCAATCCCGTATTCATCATGGGTGATATCCTTAATTTCAATCCCACGGAGCATTGCCTTTACACGTATCTTCAGCGAATCCTCATCCACCTTCCCATATCCGGAACCGGTATAGGCATCCACATAAACACCGCTGAGTTTTTCTGCAAACTGCCGATAACCGTCTACGATTGCAGCCTTCTCAGCCAGCAGGCGCCCCTGCCCCCTGGTCAAAGCATCTTCCGGTTCAACCCCTTTTCCCTTTACCGTAAATGTGACTATTCTTTCCAGATCTAATTTGACCGGAACTGGATTAACCACACTTCCGGTATCAGAGCCACCATCATTTGCTGCAACCGGACCTTTATTAGGTGGGTAGGCACAACCATGGACGGCAATAATGATCAAAAGTATTGATAAGCAAAGCAATTGTTTCATGGGACACACCTCCGTAAAATAGAAATACATGGAATGGGATTACGCTTAAAAAACAGAGCAAATCGAATGAAGTCGCTTTGGATATACAGAAAATCAAGAATGCAAAATTAATAATACCGTGTTAGCTGGGAGTTTGATCGGCGAAAGTTCAAATTTAGCAAAAACTATAAGAATTAAGATACTGAAGCCCCGGGAAATAGTCAAACAGAATTATCTAAGGCGTGGCATCAAATTAAAATCGCCCGTGTAAAAGTGAGTTTCCTATGTGAATAGCTCTCCTCGCAAATGCCACACCAACTACCTGGGAGGTTTATTTTTGATACGCCGCCTAATTGGAATGAGCATTCAGCGGTCGGCAATTTGCCATTCTGATATGAAAAGTGTATAAAAAAATATTCCAAACTAATCAAAAACGGATTTAAGGATGAAACGATTAAAAAATATCGCGATTCTCCTGGTACTGATTTTGTTCCCCGTTTTTCTGTATGCCGGGGAAATTTCGACCATTACCTGGATTCAAAATGATTTTCCGCCGGTCTGGATTCTGGACGGGCCCTATAAAGGACGGGGCGGAGCCGATTTGATCCAGGCCCTGATTATAGAAAATATGAGCGATTATCATCACAAAACCCTTACGGTCAACAACAGCCGTTTTCATCTCATGGCCAAGCAGGGGGAAAATATCTGCAGCTGTGCCACGTTTAAAACGCAAGACCGGGAAAAAATAATGTACTTTAACCGGATCCCCTCCAGTTTCATATTCTCCAACGGTATTATCACAAAAAAAAGTAAACGCCACCTTTTCGGTAATGCCCGTCCGGTTTCCCTGGATCTGATTTTGACGAGTACTTCATTATCCCTTGGTATTGAAAATGACCGAAAATTCAGCTTTCGGATTGACCATATCCTGGCAGCCCATCGGGAAAACCCAAGGATTCACAGAAGGGCAGCCATGAACGGCACCATGGGATTGATCGACATGATGATGCTTGACCGGGTGGATTTTCTCATCGGATTTGACTGGGAGCTTCAATACCTGGTACGGAACGAAAGGTCACCGGAGCAGGCAGCTCAGCTCACATTTCTCCCCATCAAAGAAACCCCTCCCTATCTGATCTCCTATATTGCCTGCGCCAAAACCGACTGGGGCCTTAAGGTGATTCAACACATAGACCGGATATTGGAGCGGGAAATCCATACCCCCGGATATCGCCATATCTGGGAACAGTGGATGTCTGACAAAGTCCTGTACGAGAAACTATATCATGCATTTTTCCTCAGATATGTCCGTCCCAACGAAAAGCAATAGTCGTCAACACTTAAGGCGTGGCGTCAAAATTAAACCTTCCAGAATAAAACTAACCATCTCAAATGGGTGGCCGTGGATGGAAATGCCACGCCAACTACCTGGGTGGTTTTAATTTGAGACCGGGCCTAAACAACACCGATTCTTTCCGTTTCAAAAAGAGAACACCATGCATCCACGAGTTTTTCTGTCCTGCTGTTCAGCCGCTTGGCAATAACACTGCTGATTCTGCTGCTCAGCAGATATCCAAGTTCCGGATCATTGCTGAATATCTGTTTCAGGCTGGCCGCAGGAATGAGGACTATTTCACAGTCTTTTGCACATCTTGCCGTGGCTGTCATTCTCTCGGGGGTTACCAATGCAGACCATCCGAAAATATCACCTGATTTCACTTTCTCAATAATGATGGGTTTTTCAAAGACTTCAACATTGGTGCTGATATACTCTTCATATTTGACATCTTTTGTAATGACTTCTTCCTTGAAAAGAATGGCCAGGTTGACTTCACCATTAACAAGACAGTAAAGATTTTTTGCCGGCTCATTATTCTGGAATATCACAGCCCCTTGTTCATACGTTTGCATGATGCTGAATGCTTCAATTTCTGCAAGCCTGTCCCGGGAAATGTCCGAGAAAAATGGAAATTGTGATAATGCAACACCCTTGTCCATGGCAATCTCCTTTCGATATGAAAAAAAATTAGGAATCGTTACAAAATAACTTGATCTAAATACCCTGAAGGGCAGAAACTTGTTTCCAAAAACCCTTAAAAGACTGGGTATTTTAAAAACAAAAGATCAAGTAATTTTGGAGCCGATCCTTAGTCTTTGTCAGAGACCTGTTTCAACGAAACTCAACAGGCATCCCCGTTCTTCGTTGAAGCCCTTTTAAAACTTGAGCCTCCCGGAATCTTCTGTCCCAGCCGTTGCGCCGCTTCCATCCGGTCCGTTGCTCCGGATCATGTTTTGCAGTCACCCGGGCTCTGCGATCCGAGATTCGCCGCCGCCCCCCCTTGTCCATTGGATGATGTTCATGCATTTGCCGTTTCCTTTTTGTTTGAATTTTTATTAAATTATAAATGCTTCATCCGGCAGACATCATCTGCGACAGACAGCGTCAACGGATCAAAGAAAAGAAATGATAAAGAGGGACTAAAGCAATGGTTCAATTTCAGGAGAGAATAGTCGTTTGGATGAAGTATCCTTATAGTACTAAAGCAGTATAAAAATGACAAGTCTTGTAGAGGACATAAATCAAGGTTATCTCATTATAACGCCCTTTATGTGGCCATAAAAACGGTTACTCGGTCCGGATCATCCGGGCCGGAAGGCTGACCACAACTGTGGTACCCACATTTTCCCGGGAAGATATGTTTACGGTACCATTGTTCAATTCGATAAATTCCTTGACCAACAACAGACCCAATCCGGTACCGGATTTTTCTCTTGTACCGAGCTTGCTGGGTTTTGCACAGATATCAAAAATATTGTCGCAGGCATCCTGACTCATGCCGCATCCGGTATCTTTGACAATCAGTTGTTGTGTGTTGTTCTCCAATGCTTCGGTAATCAGAATTTCCTGATCCCTGTCACAGAATTTAATGGAATTATGAACCAGGTTTCTGATGACAAACAAGAGCATGTTCTCATCGCAGACCACCTGGCTTTCAGAATCGATGTTTACGGTCAATTTGACCTGCTTTGCCATGGCCTCGTCCTGGTAAAGCACCACAGTTTTATCAACCGCTCTTGCCAGGTTGAGTTCCAATGGAAGAATCTCCATGCTTTTGGTCTGGGTTTTGGCCCAGTTAAACAAATTTTCAAAAAGAGTGTAAATCTGTCTTGCGGATTGGGAAATGCCCTTTACGGCATCTGCTTTATTTGCCTCATCCAACTCATCATAATACTCCTCCATTAGCTCAACACTGCTGAGCAAAGAAAAAAATTTATTCCTCATGTCATGGGCTATGGTTGAAAAAAGCTTGTCCTTTGTGGCATTGGCCTGTTCCAGCTCTTTGTTCTGGTTTAAAAGGGTCAGATGAGTCTTTATCCGAGCCTTAACCACAGGCGGGTGAAAGGGTTTGGTAATATAATCCACGGCCCCAAGCTTGAATCCCTTTGTGGCATCCATGACCTCTGAAACCGCAGTCACAAATATAATGGGAATATTTTGGGTTTTTTCATTGCCTTTCAATAGTTTGCAGACTTCATATCCGTCAATATCCGGCATCAGGATATCCAGCAGAATCAGATCCGGTGGATGTACCTTAGACAGTGCAAGTTCAAAGCCTTTTCTGCCGTTTGTAGCCGCAATAATCCTGAAATCATCCTTCAGGAATTCCATGAGAATTTTTATATTTTCAGGCGTATCGTCTATGATAAGCACTGTACTCACATTCTTTCGGTCTTCCATCGGTTATCCCTTTCCCATGGTCCTCAAAGGAGATTTTATGCAGGTCGCTTGCAATTGCCCTTTTTCTTTCTAAATTTCTTAACACTGTTTGTTTGATTTATTAATAGTTAAAGCATTATAAGGTGTATCCTGTCAAGAATGCGATTCAGGTGCTTCAAGAAAATCATCTATAAAAACAATAGAAGCCCACATCATCCAGGCTATTGCCGGGTGTACCAGATAAAAACAAAGAGTTTTTTACTTGACATTAGGCCAATCCTTCAAAGGTTATCCATTGATTATGCCGCAGGCATTTAAGGATCGGCTCCAAAATTACTTGATCTTTTGTTTTCAAAATACCCAGTCTTTTAAGGGGTTTTGGAAACAAGCTTCTGCCCTTCAGGGTATTTAGATGAAGTTATTTTGTAACGATTCCTAAGCGAAATCCTTAAGTGAATGGCTTTGGATTTATAAACCAGCCCGGAGGATACAACATGCTGAAAAAGGGAAAAAAAATATTTGCCCGTATCATTTCAAACTCTGTAAACAAAATTAATTTTGTAAACCTGATAAATCAAATCGCCCAGAGTAAAGCAGGCAGCCCCCATCTTGCAAGATACCAGTCTCTTCCCCAGGACTGGACCAACGCGAAAGACATAAGCTCTCTTGCAGTGGATCTGACCATGGATCAATTGGCCGGTGAGAATGCATCTGCGGAAAGAGGGGAAATAGAGGATCTTATAAAGGAAATTGAAATCCAGTATGACCGGGATCTCCACCTTAAGTTCGCTGCGACGGCAAGGGTGATGTTTGACCATCTCTTTGACCACGAGAACCCGGACCTGCCATTTACCTCACCTGACGGCAGGGAACTTGAACATATTGATACCTTAAAAAAATACC
>PIVQ01000100.1 GCA_003354055.1 Desulfobacteraceae bacterium
TTTTATATTGAAGCCCTTGAAAACTCGGAAATTCTTATCTCAAGTTTCAACTCATTTAATGAGTTGACTGAGAATAACTTAAGCTGGAATAAAATTGCCAGAAAATTAATAGAACAACAGTATATCAAAAAAGAAATAAGAGAATACCGATTCTTATTTGAGGATGCGGAAACAAGATATTTACATTTTTTAGAAGAATACCCTGACTTGATTGAAAGGGTGAGGCACTATCATATTGCATCCTATCTGGGTATCACACCGGTAGCTTTAAGCAGAATTAGAAAAAAACTGAATCTCTTAACCTAGGTTAATGATTTATCTTCATGCATGTTTTAATTGTACAGTGACAGCATTCACCTGACTGTCAGGAGAATCCGATCACCAAACATTTTATTATTATGCCAAAATTTGAGGAGAGAATCATTATGACACCCAAACTAAAACTCAAAGATAATACTATTCTCATTACCGGCGGAGGCTCGGGCATAGGTCTGGAACTGACCAAAACCTTATTGCAGATGGGAAATACAATAATCATCTGCGGTAGATCAGAAAAAAAATTGCAGTTAGCCAAGAATGATGTGCCCCTGGTTCATACAATTCAATGTGATGTTTCAGATCAAAAACAACGTGAAAATTTATTTTCACAGGTGACCAATGAACACCCCCGATTAAACATTCTGATCAACAATGCAGTTATTGTTAATTACCTCAAGATCCAAGATAAAAACTATTCAGCTGCATTAGTGGACCAGGAAATTCAAACCAATTTTATTGGACCGGTCGGGCTTATAAAACTATTTCTGCCCCATTTAAGCCATCACAAAAACAGCGCCATCATAAACATGACCACAGGGTTAGTCTACGCTCCACATGCGGACATGCCTGGATATTGTGCATCAAAGGCAGCTTTGCATTCTTATACACAATCCCTTAGGCTTCAATTAAAGGACAACCCAATTAAAATAATCGAAGTAATGATGACAGCGGTTGATACCCATTTTCACGATGGGGGACATGTTCCAGATATGGCAATTGCCAAAGACAAAGCTGTGACTTTAATGCTTAATGGGATGCAAAAATCAAAAAATGAAATAAAAATCGGGAAAGTCAAACTATTAAGCTTATTGTCCCGGGTTGCACCTGATTTTTCATTGAATAAAGTAAATCAATTGTGAATTTCATTTAAGCGGATTATTCCTCTTTACAAGTATCTGCCTTGTAAATATTCTGAATACGAGGTTGGAGCCCAAAAAGACCAAAAGTGCGAAATCTCCACCGGTAACACAGCCGGGTTATTCCAAAACTCTGTACGGCCTCTCGCCTTTCCAGGCCAAGTACCACACCGTGGGTTGACGAAGCATCGCGTTGGTTCTAACCTGCATAGTTGTTCCTTTTCACTCATTCGAACAAAGGACTGCGCCATGAAAAAATATTATATTCTCCTGTTAATTATAGTCCTGATCTTTTCCTGTGACACCAATACCATTCCGCCCGGTCAGTCAAAAGACCCGGTATCAGCGGTCTCAACATTCCAGCACACGGCAAAGGTTGAAAAGCAACTCATCACCCGAACCCATGCGGCCGTGGGAACCATCCGGCCATTAACTCAAACCAGGATCGAATCCCAGGTCAGCGGCCAGGTATTAAAGATTAACGTGGTTCCCAGTAACAGGGTGGAGGCGGGGCAGCTCCTGGTAACTCTGGACAACCGGCAGCTCACGGCCCGGCTGGATCAGGCAAAGGAAGGGCTGGCCTATACGAAAAACAGCCTGAAGCAGTCGGAGAAAGCCCGTGACGAATCCCAGGCCGGTCTGGACCAGGCCCATGCGGCCTATCTGAGGACAAAAACTTTATTTGATAAAGAGATCGTACCCTCCCAAAAACTGGAGATCGACAGGGCAGGCTATCTCCAGGCCAAAGCCAGGCTGGAAAGGTCCAAAGAAGGAGTCCGGGCTGCCCAAACCGGTATCCGCCAGGCCAGGGAAGTGGTCAGAGAGGCAGAGATCGGCCTGGACTATGCCGGTATCCGGTCACCGGCCGCAGGGGTGGTGGTGGAACGTCTTATTGATCCGGGCGATCTTGCAGTGCCGGGAAAACCTCTGCTCACCATCCAGACCAGTGGTGCCCTGCGCCTGGAGGCCCGGGTTCGGGAAGGGCTGATCCGGAAGGTTATCCAGGGGAAATCCTATAAGGTCGAAATCCAGACCCTGGGCCATGTGGTGGATGCTGCCATCGAAGAGATCGTTCCCTATGCTGATCCTGCCACCAGAACCTTTCTGGTCAAGGCAGCGTTGCCGGATACGCCGGGAGTTTTTCCGGGGATGTTCGGCCGGCTGCTCATTCCGGTCACCCGGGAAGAGACCCTTCTCATACCCGAAGCGGCCCTGGTCAGAGTGGGACAGCTGGAAATGGTGAATGTCCTGCTACCGGAAGGAGAATTCCATTCCGTGTATGTAAAAACAGGTAAGCATTTTAACGGAAAAATTGAAGTGCTGTCCGGATTAAACGGCAACGAAACCATAGGATATTAACGCCATGAATGAGCCTAAATCCGGTATCCTGTCACGGATCGTTGAAACATTTTTATCGTCACAGCTCTCCATTATCCTGATCCTGGCAGCCCTCTGCCTCGGGGTGTTCAGTGTCTACATCACCCCGAAAGAGGAAGAGCCCCAGATCGTGGTACCCATGGCAGATATCTATGTTAAGGCACCAGGAGCCAGTCCCCGTGAAATAGAGCAGCTGGTGGCCACCCCCCTGGAGCAGATCCTCTGGGAAATCGATGGGGTGGAGTATGTCTACTCCATGTCCACAAGGGAAATGGCTGTGGTCACGGTACGGTTCTTTGTGGGTGAAGACCGGGAAAAATCCATTTTAAAACTTCACAATAAAATCCAGATGAACCTTGACCGGGTCCCGCCCATTGTTGAGAACTGGCTGGTAAAACCCGTTGAAATTGATGATGTGCCCATTGTCACTTTAACCCTGTATTCACCGACCTATTCAGACCATGAACTGCGGCGGGTAGGAGAAGAAGTGGCAACCCGGCTGTCCCGGCTGGAAAATATATCCAGGTCTGCCGTGATCGGAGGGCGGCCCAGAGAAATCCGGGTGGAGGTGGATCCGGAAAGAATGAAGGGATTCGGGGTAAGTATCCAGGATATTAATGCGGCCCTTGAAGGGGCGGATGTCTCAACCCAGGCCGGGACCTTTAACAAGGCAAACAAGTCCATTACCCTTACCTCGAGCTCTTTTCTGACTTCAGTTGAGGATGTCGAACATCTGGTGGTGTCAGGACGGGAAGGGCGGCCTGTACATCTGGCTGACGTGGCCCGGATCATTGACGGTCCAAAAGAGGCTGATTCCTACACCAGGATCGGATTTTCCAACCGGCTGAAAAAATCGGCACCGGAAGAGGAAGATCTGCCCCGAACATTTCCAGCGGTGACCCTGGCCTTTTCCAAAAAAAAGGGAACAAATGCCGTTACCGTGGCACAAAGTATTCTTGACGAAGTCAGTGCCATGCAGAAAGAAATCATACCTGACGACATCCGGATTGAAATCACCCGGAACACCGGGGAAACAGCCCGGGCAAAGGTTAATGACCTGCTCAGTTCACTGGGGTTTGCCGTGCTTTCCGTGGTGGTGCTCCTGGCCATTACTCTGGGATGGCGGGAGGCACTTGTGGTGGCCCTGGCGGTGCCCATCTCCTTTTCACTGGCATTGTTTGTCAATTTTATCTTCGGATATACCATCAATCGGGTCACCCTGTTTGCACTCATCCTGTCTCTGGGCCTGGTGGTGGATGATCCCATCACCAACGTGGACAATATACAGCGCCATATCCGCATGGCGGTACAACCACCCTTCCGCGCCACTCTTACGGCAGTGCAGGAGGTATTGCCGCCTGTCATCATGTCCACCGTTGCCATCATTGTCTGCTTTACCCCGCTGTTTTTCATCACCGGTATGATGGGCCCCTATATGGCACCAATGGCCGTGAATGTCCCCTTAACCGTAACCTTTTCCACTGTAGCCGCCCTGACCATAGTGCCCTGGGTCTCCTATCATCTGCTCAAAAACAGAAAAGCCGAAGCGAATGGCAAAGACAAAAATAAAGGTATCGGCGCAAGGGTTTACAGGGCGGTTCTCACCCCGTTTCTGAACAAGGGGTATTTGCGGATTGCACTGGTATCTGTCATTCTTCTGATGCTGGCCTTTGCATGCGGGCTGGCAGTTTTTCGCCTGGTTCCTTTAAAACTTCTGCCCTTTGACAATAAAGATGAGTTCCAAATCGTAATTGATCTGCCTGAAGGCAGTTCCCTGGAACAGACAGACCGGGTGGTAAGTGCCTTTGAAACCTATCTGAGGCAGGTCAATGAGGTGGTAAGTTTCGTATCCTATACCGGCCTGTCCTCCCCCATGGATTTTAACGGCATGGTCCGCCATTATTTTATCCGGAAGGGCAGCCATCTGGCGGATATCCGGATCAACCTGGCCCCCAAAGAGGTTAGAGAACAGCAGAGCCATGCCATTCTCCTGCGACTTAGAAAAGATCTGGAAGCCATTGCCCGACAACACAATGCAGAGATCCAGCTTGTGGAAGTACCGCCGGGGCCCCCTGTGCTGGCCACGCTTACGGCGGAAATCTACGGAGACTACGATACCCCGTATTCAGACCTGCGCGACGCTGCCCGCACCGTCAAACAGGTCATGGAAGATGAGCCCTTTGTCACGGATGTACAGGTCATGACTGAAGATCCAAGCCCCCGCATCGATATTGTAGTGGACCGGGAAAAGGCTGCCCTCCACGGCATTGACACCCGCACCATTCTGGATACCCTGGATACGGCTGTGGGCGGGAATACTCCGGCCAGTCTCCACCTGGAAAGTGAAAGGAATCCTCTTTGGATAAGGGTGATCCTGCCCAGAGAACAGCGGTCGGATATGATATCCGTTGCCAATGTGCCTGTCCGGTCAAAAGCAGGCCACCTCATTCCCCTGGCGGAACTGGCCCGGATCAGGGAGACGATCAATGAACCTTCTATCTACCATAAAAACATGGAGCCTGTGGTATATGTCACAGGCGAAATGGCAGGCAGGGCACCTGGCGAGGCGGTGCTCGATATGATGAAAAAACTGAAAACCATTCCCTTTGACGAAGGTATCATAATCCAATGGGCAGGCGAAGGGGAGTGGAAGATTACCCTTCGGGTGTTCAGGGATATGGGGCTGGCCTTTGCCGCCGCCCTGATCGGAATCTATTTTATCCTTGTGATCAATACCGGATCCTACTTTATGCCCATGTTGATCATGATGGCCATTCCCCTGACGGTTCTAGGCATCATGCCCGGTTTTTTCATCCTCAATCTCTTTCCTGCACAGGTGGGGGGATTTTCAAACCCGATCTTTTTTACCGCCACCAGTATGATCGGAATGATTGCCCTGGGCGGAATCGTGATCAGAAACTCTCTGGTGCTCATCGAATTTATTCAGGAGGCAGTGCAGAGGGGCCACCCCTTTAAAGAGGCAATTTTAGACTCCGGTGTGGTTAGGATGCGCCCCATTGTTCTCACAGCCCTGACCACGGCCATCGGTGCGGCTCCCATCACCCTGGACCCGGTGTTTTCAGGTCTGGCCTGGGCATTGATTTTCGGACTTTTTGCCTCAACTTTGTTCACACTGGTAGTTATCCCGGTGACCTATTATGCGGTTTACCGCAAACAACACGAACCCGTATCTGCAAAGGTATAAGTTATGAAAATGGAAAATTATATCCGCGCCATTGCCGGGACTTTTATCCTGGTATCACTGGCACTTGGCCATCTGGTTTCCCCGTATTGGTATCTGTTCACCGCATTTGTGGGGCTGAACCTGTTCCAGTCCGCATTTACCGGACTCTGTCCCATGGAAAACATTCTGGAAAAAATATTTAAGATCCCGCGATAAAGAAGCAATACATTCAACATATTTATCCTAAATTTTGGGGATAGTTTTCTTGACATGAATCCCCCTGCTGGCTTACACTTGTATTCATCCCCGAATGGAAGGTCACGGTAAAAATAGTTGAAAAGTAAACCTATCGGAGCAAACGCATATGAACGAATCCTCTTTGGTTTTTAAACCGGAAGACCCTGATTTCCCTTCAGACGAGCCGGTAAAAAAGCCCTGGAAAATTCTTATCGTTGATGATGAACCTGAGGTGCATACCGCCACCAAACTGGTTCTGGACGATTTTGAATTTGAAGGTGCGGCTCTTGAATTTATTTCAGCATACTCCGGCACAGATGCGGTTCAACTCATGGAAATTCATGAGGATATTGCCGTCATACTCCTGGATGTGGTCATGGAAACCCAGCACGCAGGGCTGGACGTTGCCAGAATCGTAAGGGAAAAGTTGAGAAACCGGCTGGTAAGAATTATTCTTCGAACGGGACAACCCGGTCAGGCACCGGAGAGAAAGGTCATTGTTGAGTACGATATCAATGACTATAAACAAAAAACAGACATGACCTCCCAAAGGCTTTTCACCACAATTTATACGGCCATTCGGTCATTCAGGGATATGCAGGCCATTGAAAAAAACAGGACCGGCCTGAGATATATTATCGAAGCATCCGGAGATCTGTTCAAACAGCAGTCCATAAAGAAACTGGCCCAGGGGGTGCTCACCCAGATATCAGCCCTGTTCAGGCTTCAGGACTCCATCTATATACGAAATGAAGGATTTACCCTGGCCCAGGGCCCGAAAGGAGAGTGTGAGTTCATTGCTGCCACTGGAAAATATTCACAGGAAAAAAACGAATGCCGCCCCATGGACGCGGAAGTGAAAAAACAATTCCGTCAGGTTATTGAAGCCCGGAAAAGCCAATACTTTGGTGATAATTTTGTGGGATATTTTCCCACCCAGAAAAAGAAACACCATATCCTTTACCTGGAGGGATGCGGCGAGGATCTGAATACCGAGTATAAAGACCTTTTAGATATTTTTACCCGAAATGTGGGGGTTGCCTTTGACAACCGCTACCTGAACCAGGAAATTCAGGAAACCCAGCAGGAAATTATCCATCTTCTGGGCGAACTGGTGGAAAGCAGGTCCAAGGAAACGGCCTACCATGTTATCCGGGTGGCTGAATACATAGGGGTACTGGGAAGTGCTGCCGGATACTCCCAAAAGGAAATTGACCTGATCAAGGCAGCCTCTCCCATGCATGATGTGGGAAAAATGGCCATCCCGGACGCAATTCTGCTCAAACCCGGTAAACTGACTGCCGATGAGTTCACCATCATGAAAACCCATACGGATATCGGGTATAAAATTTTGTCCACCTCCAAGCGTAAACTATTGAAAATGGCTGCCACCATCGCCTACAGCCACCATGAGCGCTGGGACGGTACCGGATATCCCCTGGGACTCAAAGGGGTTGAAATTCCTCTGGCCGGCCGGCTCACCTGCCTGGCAGATATCTTTGACGCCCTGAACAGCCAGCGGGTATATAAAGATGCCTGGCCCTTAGATAAAGTCTTTAACTATATCAAGGAAGAAAAGGCCAGAATATTTGATCCCCATCTCGTGGATGCCACATTTAAGGCCAAGGATCAGATTATAGAAATCCGGGAAGCTTATATGGACAGCCCAATTTCCGCTCCGAATAATTAATTGATCGTTTTCATACGTTTTGATCCAAATACCGGGGTCTGCGGTCATCTTTCACAAACCCACTCACAATCTGTACCCTTGCATTTATTCAAAACTGGACCTTTTAATAGGTACAATCCTGTTCTATATTCCTAAATCATATGCAACCTTAAATTTACGGAGACCACAGATGTTCAGGAAAATGAGAAGAAAAGACAAACAACTGCCCGAGAAAGAGACCATTGATATTTTAAAATCAGGGGAAGAGGGGATTTTAGCAACAATCGGCAAGGATGACTACCCTTATGCCGTGCCCTTGAATTATGCCTATCATGACAACAGCATCTTTTTTCACTGTGCATTGTCAGGCCATAAAATTGACAACATGAATCATAATTCCAAAGTCTCCTTTTGCGTGGTCAGGGACACCAAACTGATCCCGGAAGATTTCAGTACAAAATTTAAAAGTGTTGTCCTTTTCGGCACGGCCCGAGAGGTCTTTGATGGTGAAAAGGAGGAGGGACTCATGGTTCTGATAAAAAGGCTTTCAGGCGACCACATTGCTGCCGGTGAAAAATATATAAAAAATGCCTGGGATAAAACCCGGGTATTTAGAGTTGATATAGACCATATCACAGGCAAAGCAGGAAAATAGGTGATCTGTTGATCCTTTTGGACGTGCATTTGAAAACACCTTTATACCTGCAGATCTACGAGCAGATGAAAGATAAGGTTATCTCAGGCCGAATTCAGTACAACTCAAGACTTCCGTCTATCAGGGCCTTATCCGAAACCTTAGGAGTCAGCAAGAATACCGTCACCTATGCTTACCAGCAATTATGCGCAGAAGGGTATGTGGCCAACAGGAACCGGAGCGGGTTTTATGCACAAAAACTTGAATATCCACAGGTACCGAATATGCTTGAGGATCGGAAAGACGATGAAACCAGCGACTCCCTCAACGACGCCACCGCATACAAATACGATTTTCACTACGGATGTATTAACCCCCTTGATTTTCCACTCAATACATGGCGAAAACTATCCAATAAAATACTCTCCCCGGAACATGTCCGTAAAATCGTGTCCTATCCTGACCGTTCCGGAGAACTGGAGCTGAGAAAGGCCATTTTAAGATATTTAAATACGTCAAGGGGAGTGGTTGGCCGTCCCGAACAGGTTGTCTTATGCTCTGGCACCCAGCACTGCTTGAATCTGATTTGCCAGCTTTTAAAACCGAATCCCGCTGCCCCTGTTGTCTCCGTTGCCATGGAAGACCCCGGATATGACGGGGCAAGGGTTGTCTTTCAGAATAACAAGCTGGGCATCATCCCCATCCCCGTTGAAAAGGGGGGAATCCGAATCCGGGATCTGGAAAGCAGCCCTGCCAAACTCATTTACATCACTCCGTCCCGTCAATTTCCAACCGGGGAAATCATGCCCATCCCAAAACGGTTGCAGCTGCTGGAATGGGCGGCAAAGACAAAGGCCGTCATCATTGAAGATGATTATGACAGCGAATTTCGATACACGGGAAAACCAATCCCCTCCATTCAAAGCATTGATAAAGGAGGGCAGGTGATCTATATGGGGACCTTTTCCAGATCCCTGTCACCGGCATTGCGGATGAGTTATATGGTGATTCCCAAGCCCCTGCTTGAACCCTTTCAGAGAGTCTTTCAACGATATAACACCGTTGTTCCCTGGATGGAGCAGAAACTGGTTGAAACATTTATCACTGAAGGGCATTGGGCCAGGCATCTTAGAAGAATCCGCCTGGCCAATAAAAAAAGACATGATGTTCTGATCACTTCGATTCATAAAACAATGGAAGACAAGGTCCGGATCATCGGCAAAAATGCCGGCCTGCATATTCTCCTGCAGATAAACAACGGCATGCCTGAAGACGAGCTTATCGACAGCGCCCTAAAAAACGGGGTGATGGTCGGTTCGGTATCCAGATACTGGATTTGCCGGGAACGCTATAAAACCCCAATGGTGCTGGTCGGATACAGCGGGATGGATGCGGCTGATATTGAAGCGGGGGTTCACCTTTTAAACAGGGCCTGGTTTTGACAAAAATCCACTCGTTTAAAACCTGAAACCCGGTCCCGGGACAAGGCCTGAAATGGGAACGGCCAGATCGTTTCTGCCTGTTTTCTGATGTTTAATCTCAAGGACAGGTGCATCCTCTCCGCCCTTTTCAAGGCCTGACATCAACCCGGGCACAGCATCAGTCAGATACTCCCTGTCACAGGCACGGACCAGAACATGGGGCTCTTTTCCCTGCCCAACCTCGGTCAAAGTACCGGTGAGACCAAAATCCATTTCTCCCAGACAGGTCCAGATCATATACAGGGGAATTTCCCTTCCGGAACAGACCTTGCGCACATGTGAGGCGATGGCAAGAATCCGGTCCGTATCTATCGGGCAGGACCTGTTTAATTTATTCTGAAGGGATAAGCCGGCCACATAGATATGATGAAAATCAATGCCTGCCTCTCTGAGGGTATGGGCTGTCCGGGCAACCAGGCCCGGATCATCATTCAAACCTGAAATAAGGGCCAGGTTTGCGTACACCGGAACTCCGGCTGCAAGAAAACGACGTGCCAATGATTTGTGGGCCGGCGTAATTTGCCGGGAATCCAGCCAAAAGATTTCAATTTCAACTCTCAGGGGCCTGGTAATGGAAAAGTTAACCATTTCCCGAATCCGGGAGATCTGCTCCGGGCCGAACATTTCAGGATTCTCCTGAAATGCCTGCCAGCGGATCCGGATGCAAAAAGCTCTGTCTTCCAATGTTGCAAGCTTTTGTATCAGCGCCTGAATCTTATCGATCTGGCCCTCTAGTTGACCAGGCTCGCCCGCCGCTTTTCCCGCATTTGTCATTTTGACAACAATATCAGTGATCTCCGAATGGGATGAGATATAATCAACCCCGCCCTGAGACAGTGCAGAATCCGTTTCCACCCGGGTTTTATGAACCCGGCTCATCCCGGGGCAGGGATCAGGGATCAGGGTGGGCATCAAAGGTTCCCGGCTGTAAAACAGGGACTGGATATCGCTGATACTCATTTGATCATTCGCTGGGTCATCCGCTGGATCCACTGCTTTCTCTTTTTTTGCTGCTCCGGAAGAGCCCAGGTCATGGGACCCCCAAAAAAGCTCAGGATCTCCCATATCAATCAGACATTTGACATCCAGGCTGGCATCCGGATTTTCTCTGACATCAGGGAAAAGAGAATCGTTTCCGGTAATTTTCTGAAAATACGCCCGGGTATACGGGGTCCGAATCCAGATATGATCCGGATCCTTAATATCCTTTTCCACAGCCCAGCCACTGGTATGCCACTCCATCTTACCCAGGGGAGTGGCCGTACAGAGCTTGGGAATACTGCGGTCAGACACATGAGCCCTTAAATGGCAATAGGCCTCCATGGAAAGGGAAATGGGGCTCCAGTATTTTTTGGTACCGTGGATGGGGTGGCAGGGAGTAAAAATATAATAAATCTCAGCACCTGCCCTACGAAGCAGGGTAAAAAGCTTTCCAAGCACAGAACCTTCATCATTCAATCCCTTTAAAAAGGGGGTCTGGACATAGACTGGAATTCCGGCTGCAGTAAGCTCTGATATGATCTCAAGGCTCTGGACAGAGACCTCATCCGGATGAACCATATGCACCCCGACCTCAATTGTTTTCCCCCTTTCCCGACAAAGGATCTGTTTTTCCTTAAGATAGGATAAAACCTGCCGGTTATGATGAAGAAAAAGATGGGGATAATAGGCCAGGGACCGGGTGGCGATCCTCAGGGTTTGGACATGGTCGATGTCCATGAGACTTTCCAGCGCGGTTTCCATATTAATCCGGTTGAGCAGGGGCTCTCCTCCGGTGATCAGGATCTCCTTTATGTCTTTGTTCTCCCTGACCCTTGCCACGGCAGCCTCTACATCTATCCTGGTCGGAGAGGTTTCCTTCCGAAGACTTTTGTGCTTTCGAAAGCAGAACCTGCAATAGACCGGGCAACGCATATCCAGAAGGAAAATGGCCCGGTTTCGGTACATCTGCTCCATCAGTCCCTGTTTAAAATGACCGTCAAAGGTCAGAGTATGACCCAGAGGGTCCAGTTCATCGGCAAAGGGCAGGTATTGGGTGGCCACAGCTCCGGAAACCCACGACTGACGGATTACATGTTTGGACAGGCGAACCGGATAAAGATCCAACACCTTTTGAATATCATCAGGTGCCTGAACCGAGACCCCGGTACGTGATCCAAGTTTGTCTACGGTTTTAACAGTGATCAGGGATTGACCGGGGGCGGCTTTTTCAAGCAAATGGTATAAAAATAAAGAGGGCAGTTCGACACTGTTAAAGGTGATCAGGGCAGACTCCCCTTTGGCTGCGGCCCGGGAAATCAGGTTACCGATTCCTGCAAAAAAGCCTTCCGGATCCCGTTCAAATCCGCAGGCGGTCATCATGGCGTCAAAGCGATCCTCAGGATCTATATTCCTGAATATCCCGGTCCATTCGCAGCCCAGAAGTCCGGGAGTGCCGTATTCAGCCAGAAATTCCCTGGCTTCCCTTTTAAGCATCCCTGAATATTCAGGCGATATAAGTCTGTCCAAATCCATGACCCTGTTTCCCCTCTTGTATTCCTTATCCCTTTAGCAGACATTTAAAATCAAGAGGTTTATCCCATATCGCCTAAAATTTCACCTTTTTTCTTTGATCCAAAGTGCCTGCCGGCCCTGAAACGGGCCGGCAGACGTTCATTTAAATAGTTTCCACCTCTGTGTCTGTCAGGTCGCCGCCGGCATCTCCGGTATTCACAGTTCCCCGGGGCTCGATGAGCATAATGGTGCAAAGCTCCTTGCAGACCGGGCGGTGTTCCACATCTTTTGGAATAACCACCATATCTCCCTGAGACAGGGTCAGGGTTTTGTCCCGGAGCTGGATCTCAAACCCGCCTTCAACAGCCATGAACACTTCGTCCGTATCCGGGTGTTTGTGCCAGACAAAGGACCGCTGCACCTTGACCAGTTTGAATTCATAGTCATTCATCCGGGCAACGCGTTTGTAGGCATGAAGTTCGTCGATTAACGATGCTTTTTCCCTGAGGTTGATAACACTAACGTCCATAGTTCTTCTCCTTATGTGTTTTAATTAAATACGAAAATAACGGTATTCCTTTTGAATATCTATTTGTGATTTTTGAATGGGGCATTAAGAAAAACTTAATAGCGAGAACAGCTATCAGCGAGAACGGCGAGAGCAGCAGGTGGAAAACCTTCGGTTGACACTTATATGTCGGCGGGTTTTAAGAAAATACTGTCCGGGAGAATTTTTACTTTCCCAACTTATTGGGGCGATAAAATTGTTGGATTCGGCACTGAGGTTCGGGCAGGCCGGAGGACGGCATTAAATCGCTGTTTTTGAGTGGGTCTTCACGCTGCGTAAACGTAAAAAGCTGTGCAAAAAATCAACGGTTCTTTACGCAGCAAGATACGAGGTAGTAAAAACAGTGATAGCTGTCTCCGGCCTGGCCGGACAGGTGTCGGTTACCTGAATTGGCCCGGCCAGACCCTTGGGTTGAATTGAAAAAATAACCGTAAGAGGGTATAAGCAGTTCATGGAACTTCATCAGATAAAAAGTTTTGTTATGGTGGCGCAGACCGGGAACCTGACCCGTGCGGCTGAAAGGTTGAATACTACGCCGCCTTCGGTTTCCACCCATATCCGGCAACTGGAAAAAGAGTTTAATGTGATCCTGTTTCAGCGGACCCCAAAGGGCATGGCTCTGACTCCTCAGGGGCAGGTGCTTGAACAAAAGGCCAGGGAAATACTAAACACTGCCCGGGACTTTTCCATGGCAGCCCAGAAGGCGGGCCGGCAGATCATGGGCAATCTGAAACTTGGCATTAATGCAGATCCCGGATATTTGAAAATCCAGCCCATTGTCCATGATTTGTTTCTAAATTACCCGAATCTTAATCTGGAAGTGGCTGCCCTGAACACCCGGGAAATATTAAAGCGGACTGCCCGGGAAGACATTGACCTTGGGTATGTATTCGGCAGGCATGAGGATTCAAGGTTTGAATTTCGGGAACTGGCCCGGGTGCCACTCGATATTGTGGTGCCGCCGGGATTTAAAAAAACCCATGCAAGGGCCGGCTGGCAGGAGATTGCTGATCTTACGTGGATACAGCCTTTATCCCTGTGTCCCTTTCTGGACCAGGTTACCACCCTGCTTGCCGGGAAAAATATTAACCTGGCCCGTACGGTGATTGCCAATGACGATATCACCAAAACAGCTTTTATCAATAAGGGCATCGCCGCCACTGTGCTGGAACGGTCGGAAGCCAAAACGTTTGAAGAACAGGGAAAGGTATTTATCTGGAACAACCATGACCCCATTTTCACCCGGCTTTCGCTGGTTTATCTGAAAGCAAACCAAGATCATCCCGGAATCCGGACCCTGGCAGATGTCATTGAGAAGATGTGGACCGCCACCACGGCATCCTGAATCCGAACACTCAATGGGCTCCCATTGGAAGCCCCGAATATCAATTCAGACACTACTTATGGGCAAAGACGACGATCAGTGACTTTGCAACACCGCCGATCCCTCTCAACGCGTGGGGAATGCTGGAATCAAAATAGATGCTGTCCCCTTTTTTCAGATGATGAACCTGCTCCGAACTTCTGAACTCCACGATGCCTTCAAGAACAAAGTGGAACTCCTCTCCTTTATGATCGTTGAATAGAAGATCGTCTTCCTCTCTGGGTTCAATTTCCACGACAAAGGGTTCCATCTGCTTGCCCACCATGGGATAGGCCAGGGATTCCCACTTATAGCCGATCCGGGTTTCGTTTTTATGGTGAAACAGCTTTTTCACGCTGTACCGTTCGCTTTTCCGGACCACCACAATCCGGTCTCCCATCTTCTGATCCTGGAAAAAATGGGAAATTTTCACCCCAAGGGCCGTGGAAATCTTGATCAAGGTGGCAATGGGCGGGGCAGCAATATTGTTCTCTATCTGGGACAGCAGAGGTTTTGAAAGGCCGGTAAGATCAGACACTTCCTGTAGGGTCAGCGCCCTGTGTTTGCGAAGGTTTCTGATCTTATTGCCCAAGTTCAGGGCAGCCACCTCTTCTTTGACTTTGGTATCCATCTGGGGTGACATTCGCTATAGTCTCCTGTGAAAGTTTAATAACATTTAAAAAAAACGAAAAAAGTTTAACACGGTGAAACTTTTAGATCAAGTTTGGATTAGAGTTTGTTTTTTTATTTTTAAGAGATAAGGGAATGGACGATTTTCAGAAGATTCTCTTTTTGAATGGGCTTGGCCAGATAGCCGTTCATACCCAGGGACAGGTAGTGTTCCTTATGGCCTTTCATGGCATTGGCGGTCAAGGCCACGATGGGAGTCCTGCGGTCCGTGTCTTTTTCCAGTTCCCGGATCCTACGGCAGGCCTCTTCACCATCCATCACCGGCATCTGGATATCCATGAGGATCATGTCAAACTTTTTGGATTTAAAAAGATCCAGGGCTTCCCTGCCGTTCTGAGCCACACTCACCTGATGACCTGCACTTTTGAGCATAATAGTAGCAACCTTCTGGTTCACTGGATTGTCTTCAGCCAGAAGAACGTTCAAAGAAGGAATCGTTTCAGGCCCGGCTGAAG
>PIVQ01001563.1 GCA_003354055.1 Desulfobacteraceae bacterium
TCCCCGTCAGTTTTCTCGACTAACCCGCAAATTGATTTGAGCAGGGTACTTTTGCCATGCCCATTAGGGCCCATCACCACAACAACCGCATTCTCCTCAATGGTAATACTCACATCCTTTAGGACGTGGAATTGATCATAGTATGCATTCAAGTCTGTAACCTTAATCATGATCACCTCCCAGATAACACTCAATCACCTTTGGATTACTGGTGACCTCAACAGGATCACCGCAGCAAATTTCAGTCCCTGTCTCTATGATTAGTAGCACTTCAGTGAGTTCGGTAAGCACCTTCATGAAATGCTCGATAAGAATGATGGTAACCCCCAATTCTTCATTGATATTCTTTATCAATTCCATCAATGCCTTTATTTCATGGGCATTGGAACCGGCCATAGGTTCATCCAGCATTAATATTTTCGGATTCGTTGCCAGCGCGGCTCCAATCATCAGCTTTTTTTTGCCCAGCAGATTCAGGGTGCCTGTCAGTTCTTTCCGCTCATCTTGTAGTTGAACAAAGTCAATGATCTTTTCTATGCGTTTGATATCGTGCCGGTCCTTGTTACCAAACCTATTTCCCACCTCAATACTCTGTTCAACCGTAAGACTTGGAAATGTCTGAGGAATCTGAAATGTGCGGGATATACCCAACTTAGATATCTGATAAGGCCTCATCCCTGCGATCTCTTTTCCGTCAAACGAAATTGAGCCTTCAAAGTTGTAGAATCCTGTGATCAGATTGTAGACCGTTGATTTACCCGCCCCATTGGGACCTGCGATGCCGAAAATCTGTCCCTTTTCGACATTAAAACTCAGATCGTTCACCGCGACCAGCGAGCCGAATCGCTTGGTGACTTTTGACAGTTTAAGCATTAC
>PIVQ01000101.1 GCA_003354055.1 Desulfobacteraceae bacterium
ATGCCGTGTCCGTCATTGTGGGTAATCTGATTGTTGGATATGTCGGCTGTGAGGGCGGCCCCGTTCTCGGCGTACAAATAGATACCGTTGCCTTCGGTCTGGGTGATGGTGGTGTGGGTGATGGCAGTGGTGTGCGAGCCGTCATTGGCCTGCCAACTGATACCATGGGTTGCATATTCAATCGTACAATGCTTTATCCTGAAATGCTTAAGCCCGGCTGTCCAGGTCGCGGCTATTCCTCCCCAATCCCCTTTCTGGCGGAAGGCCGCACCGGATGTGAATTCAATTTCATTTCCCAGAGTTCCTTCTGCAATCAAGGAACCAAGCACAATTAATTCGGAAAGTGCGGTGTTCTGTCCTCCGGCTGTATCATCTGTCAGCGCTGAAAAAACCACTCGGGTCCCGGGTTCTATTGTAAGGGAGAGGTGCTGGGGGACTGTCACATCTCCTGTAATCTCTACGGTACCGGTCCATGTTTCGTTTTCCGTTAGCGTACCTGAGGTGGTGGCAGAAAATGCGAGGATCGGAAAAATAAACAAGATGCACAGAATTCCGGATGTAACCAAAGATATTAAAGTTTTCTTTTTATTTAAAATCATTTCTTTTTCCATGTTCATTGGTTTCATTTTATCGATCCAGTGTTTAGTTGTGTCCAAATTTATTCGGCGCTGCTGTTTTTGCAGGGTTCACAATTTCCGATTTCTTTGGTGCGTTCGGATTTGGGGCGGTTGGCAAGCATCTGGGTGGTCTGTAAATCCTGATAGGCGTTTGATCCGTCGGTCAGACCGAAGACCTTGTGCCTGTAGTGTATAGGAAATTGTTCCATAGTCCCGGCATAGTTGCTGCCGGATTCATTGAAGATGATAATGGATGTGGTTTCAGACATCTTTTTTGATGTCAGAATATGGTTGAGTCGGGTGGATATATCGTTTTTTGATTTCCCGGAAGAGAGGGCAATGGCTTCCGGTATCGCTTTTTGTTTGGATGCCCGGGAGCCAACGTCTATGATCAGCCAGTCTTCCCTGGTCTTGCCTGCAAAAAACTTGCGGGGTGATATGGTGTTCACGCTTTTAAAGGAAAAGGGATTGCCCACAAGCGTTCCGCCTTTTTGTTTCCAGGCTGCAATGCCGCCCTGGAGAACGGAGACGTTAAATCCTTTGGTGTTCAGAGCTTTTGCTTTGGAGATCAGTTCCCTGTGGTCAAAGCCCTGGTGGATCAGGATCACGGGGCGGGTTTTTAAAAAGGCTTTGGTCTTTATCAGGGAGGCCTTTACATTCAGGGAACCCGGGATCTTGAATTGGCTGAACTCTTTGGCAGGGCGGATATCCACCATAAAGAGTTTGTCTGCCTGATTGATCTTCTGCATCAGGGTTGTGACCGGTGTTACAAGGGCTGCTGCCGCTGGCTGCTTAGTTGCAGGAGTACAGAAGGCAGCTCCGCTTAGAGCCAGAAAAAAGGCCAGGGCTGTTATCAGTATTTTCATTGGGTTGTCTCCAGTGTGATCTGTGTGGCCTGGTCGGCGGTGACAGAAACAGGATCGCTCCAGACCGTTCGTCCGTCCACATTCACCTTAAATTTATAACTGCCGTCCCCAGGCACCTGGAACAGGGCCAGGCCGTTGGCATCGGTGTAGGCGTAAGTGTTCAGGTATTGGTTGTTTTCATTGAATAGGTATACTTTTGCACCTTCTCTGGGTTCGTGTACCACAGTGACTTTAACGGCGGCAATGCCATGGGGTATGATCAGGCTTGTTCCAAGGGACTGGAAGGAATTCGACCAGAACTTGCGACCCATATAATCGGCCCTGATCTTATAAGGCTGATCCGGGAGGGAAAATTCCACCTGGCCCGCTTGATCAGTTGTCCTGTAGATATTTGTGTAGGAGGCTGAATCCGTGAACAGGTAAGCTCGTATCCCGGTAATGGGTGTGTAAACTCCCTGGTAAAGGCTTTGTACGGTGATGTCCAGGTCCTTGTGGGACAAGGTAAAGTCAAAAGCCGTATCGGCGGTGACTGATATCGGATCGGTCCAGAACTGGTATCCTAAGTAGTCTGCCCGAAGTTTAAAGTCTCCCTCCGGCAGCTGGAATGCCAGTTCTCCGTCATCGTTGCCCGTCTGATAACTTCCCGTGTACGAACCGCTCTGGGTAAACAGGTAGGTCTTTATACCGGCAATCGGGGTCAGGTCGTCTTTCTGCAGGGTAACCGAGAGGTTGCCTCCGCCGGTGTTGAAGTCCAGAAGGTTGGTGCCGATATCCTGAACCGTGAAGGTATCACTCCAGATCTGGTGGCCGAAGATATCCGCTCTCAGACTGATCTCAAGACCGACCGGAAGGGTGAACTGGGCAACGCCCGTGTCGTCGGTATACTGATATTGGCCCAGATAGGATTTGGTTTTTGAGAACAGGTATAATTTGCCGTTCTCGATGGTTGTATTTTTAGTGGATAATGTTACCTGTGTTGTTTCATGGGGCAGCATCAGGGTATGGGACAACTGGTCCGGCACCGACACGGGATCGCTCCAGTACTGCTGTCCCATGTAATCAAACCGGAACACATAAGATCCGTCTGCCAGGTCAAACAGGGCGCTGCCCTCGTTATCCGTGGTGGCGTACAGTCCAATATAGGACTTGTTCTCCGTGAATACATAGGTTTTAATGCCGGTGATGGGCTGGCCTGAGTCTTTTTCGGCAATGAATTCAAAGCTGCCGCCCCCTACGGAGATGTCAACGGGATTGGCAATATCCGGTGCCAGGGCTGCGATACTGCTCCAGTATTGGCTGCCCTCGTAATCCGCACGGAAGGTATAGCTGCCTTCGGGAATCATGAAGCTGACCTTGCCATCGGTATCGGTTTTTTTGTAGTCGCCCAGGTATGATCCTGCACCGGAAAAGAGGTATACCTTCAGATCCGCCTGGGGCAGGCCAGCACCTGCGACCGATACGTCTGCAAGGGCCGTGGGTATGTTTATATCCGTATCCAGACCGGTGAACGCTTCGGACCAGAACTGCTGTCCAAGTACATCTGTCCGGATTTTAAAGGCGCGGTCCGGCAGGGAGTAAACCACCTGACCCTGGTCGTCTGTCTTTTGATAGAGGTTCAGGTATTGGCCTGAAGGACTGAACAGATAGGTTTTAACTTCGGTAACAGGCGTGGCGGTTCCCTGGTAAACCCCTGCAACCGTGATGCTAATATCCTTGTGGGGCAGTGTCAGGTCAATGGATGTATGATCTGCAATCCAGGTTGTATCTGTCCAGAATTGATAGCCCAGGTAATCCGTCCTGATTTTATACTCGCCCTTGGTGACTTCAAATGCTGCCTTACCCGTATCATCCGTTCTCTGGTATTTGCTCAGATAACTTCCGGACGGGCTGAACAGATACATCTTGATACCGGATATCGGGGTGTCAGCGTCCTTTTGCAGGGTAATGGTGAATGTGCCGCCGCCGGCATCGTATTCAAATTGGTTTGTTCCGCCGCTCTGGATCGGGGGCGGTTCTATCCAGTATTGATTGCCGAGGATGTCGGCCCTGAACTTATAGGTCTGACCCACCGGCAGTTCAAAGGAGACCCGGCCGTTTGCATCTGTTTTCTGATATTGGCTCAGATAAGAGCCCGATTCTGAGAACAGGTAGACCTTATAGCCTTGCACAGGTCCGTTGGCCGTTACAATATCAACATCAATGGTTTCAACCGGTATGGTCACCTTTGTGTACATGGTATCGGGCAGGATGACCGGATCGGACCAGAACTGTGAGCCAAGGTAATCGATCCTGAACCGGTAAGACTCTCCTGTGAATTTATCAGGATCAAAAAGCGCAAGACCTTCACTGTCTGTTTTGGTGTAGAACCCGGCATAACTACCGGATTCCTTGAAAACATAGATCTTTGTACTGGCTATTGGGGTGCTCTTATCCGTGACCAGTTCCAGAGTGACCTGGTCAAGACCGAATATATATTCGTGGGTCTGGATTTCAGTGGCATTGCCCACGGCGTCAACCGCCATGCATTTTAAAGTGGTTGATTCTAAGATCTCCACAGGTGCGGTGTAAGGTGTTGCACCCGGACCCGGTGTTGTGTCGTCGAGAGTATAAAATATATCTGCAGGTTCGTCCGCCTTAATTTCCACATCAACCGGGCTGTCGTACTCTCCCCCCGGCGGGGTGATGTCAAGGTTCGGTGGGGTGCGGTCAATGGTGATTTTGACCGGGGCATGATGGGTGATCTGCACGTCTTCATCTGAGATTACGGCATAAATATAATAGATGCCGTAATCCAGGCCTGAGATATCCCAGGTATAGGTATCCTGGTCTCCTTCAGCGTCTTCCTGGATATCACCGGCAATCAGGGTGCCGTTTTCCCCTGAAGGATCGTTGGAGTAGTAAAGGGAGATCAGGGCAGAGCTGTCCGGATCATCATCCGTCCACTGGAGGGCCATGGTATCATCATTGGTTGCCACATCTTCAAAGGGCAGGATGATTTCAATGGCAGGTTCGGCATTGACGTAATCGGTTTTTATAAAAAAGGATGAGACTTGCGTCCAGGCGCCGGGAACACCGTGTTCATCCATAGCGCGGGCACGCCAGAAGTACCATGTGTTGTTAGATAAGGATATGGGAACGGTCCAGTCCGGTGACGAAGTGGTCTCCTGGTAAACGAACCGGGTGAGTTCGGCCGTGGTATAGATTTCAAACTGATATTCAAGCGTATCCGCGTCAGGGTCCGAGGCCTGGTGCATAGATAATACCGGGCTTCGGGTATCCACCCAGGCGGTATCCCCCGGATTTTTTATGGTGGGTGTTGACGGGGCGTCATTGATTTGGTTGACAAAAAACTGTCCTGTGACCCATGCGCTTTCGGCACTACCGTCACTGGCCTTTACCCGCCAGAAGTATCCTGTGTTTTCTTTCAGGCCGAACACCTGCCAGGATGTGGTTTCAAATCCTTCCTGGATCTGGCCGGAGCTTTGTTTTTCCGGGGAGTCAAAGGTGTCGGAGACATCCACTTCAAAGATGTATGTGAGGGGATCACCGTTTTCATCAACGCTATTTTCCAGGGTTAATAAGGTATCTAAGGTTTCGATTTCAGCTTGAAGGGCAGGGGATTGGATAGACGGATTCCCGGGTGCCTGGTTTTCCGTATCCACATAAAATGAGTGCACGGCTGTGGTTGTTACGCCGCCGTTACCGTCGTCCGCTGTCACCCGCCAGAAGTAAAAGGTCTTGTCATCAAGTTCAGACGGTACGGTCCATGAGGTGGTGGTATCGTTCCCCTGACTGACAGGTCCGCTGGATACGACTTGCGTTGCCAGGGTATCATCCGTGTAGATTTCAAAGGTATAGGTAATGGGGTTATAATCTATATCAGTGCTGTTCATGACGGTGAGTATCGGAGTGAGGGAGGCAACCCCTGAATTATCGGAGGGGCCGGCAACGGTAAATGCAGACGGTGGATCATTTTCCCGGTTTACAAAGAAATCATAATAGGCCCAGAGGCTTGAGCCTTCCTGGTCTGCAGATCTTACCCGCCAGTAGTAACGGGTGTTGTCCGGCAGATCCACCGGTACCTGCCAGGTGGTGGTGGTTCCGGAAGAGGGTACCTGGGTGTCTCCGGTGTCGGCCACCCAGTTGTAGATCATGGTATCCCGGGGTTCAAAGGCCCGGGCAACCTTGTCCTGGCCCGCAACAAGCTCGGTCATCTGCTCGTCTGCATATACTTCAAACGAATAATCGATTGTATCGTCCTGGGTATCGGAGCTGTTTTCTATGACAAGTTCCGGTGTCTCTTCGGTGACCGGGATATTCGGATGGGGGTACAGGGGATCCGGTGTGGTCGGGGCGGATTCATCCAGGGTCGGGTCGGTCTGGTCCGTAAATTCCAGGATATCGATAACGCCGTCATGGTCAAAATCCCCGCTGCCGTCCCTTGATAGATCCTGGAAATGTGTCTGTTCCCATGAGTCGAGCATCCCGTCCATGTCTGTGTCGTTGGCATCGAAAACATCGATCTGAACCCGCCGGTCTGATGTCAGCTGACCGTCTGATGCTGAAAAAGTGACCACATAGCTGCCCTTTTGACCTGATGCGGGTGTCCAGTCAAATATACCGGTGCCGTCTTTGCCGTCGGTCAGGGTTGCTCCTGCAGGCAGCGGGGCTGCGGAAAGGGCGGGTATGGTGCCGTTGGGGTCGCTTGCCTGGATGATGAACGAGATCTGCTGATTCTCGTGGCCGGCCTTATCCTGAATATATTGAAGTACAGGAGGCTGCGGGGAGGCGGTGAGTGCATCAAAAACAAAGGTATAGGTATCTGTGGTATTTGCGTCAAAGAGATTGACATAGTGCGCCCACTCATGGGTCTCGGAATCCTGTACCTTTGACAGCCATGCATTGGCCGGATTTATCTCCTTGCCGTCGGACCTTATCACCTGAGTAAGGAGTTTGGTCCCGGCATGGGGATCGGGCAGTTGGCTGTACATGAACCCGGCTGTGGCCGGGACCGTAAATGTGTAATGGGATTGCAAGCCCTGGTTTTCTTTGAAGGCCAGAGAGGATGCAGAGGATTGATCCGTCACCTCAAACTCTGTATTGTCCGACTCGTACACCGTATAGATATCATCAGCACGGCTTAAAAAATCACGGACAAGGTCTCTTCCGGGCAGGTCCGCCAGAACGTCACGGACCAGGGTGTGGGTCCGGATCTCTTTAATCAGGGAGGTCAGTTCACCGCCCAGTTCATCTGCATGGGTGAACGTGGCATCAAAATCGATGAACTTTCCGGACAGGGAACAGGTCATGATCCACCGGGCATTGGACGAGGTGTCGGGATCAATGGTGCCGAAATTCACCAGCAGGCTTTCCGGGGTTTCTTCTCCGTTAACCTCACTGCCCGTAATGGTGAAGTTGATCAGCAGCCCCTGGTCATTGTCGACTATTTTGGGCTGTGCAGAGTCTATTTTTAAATTCTGGGCAATACCGCTGCCGGAGTTTTGTACCCGGACCCCCAGTGTAAAGGGAGTGCTGGCTTCGATCTGGGAGGTGAACGGGTCATCCCCGTATACCTGTGAGGGTAAAAAATAATCAAGGGTCAGGTCAGGCATGGGTTTGACAAAGATATAATCCGGGCTGACCTCTATACTGTTCTCTTCTCCGCCGATGGTATAGGTCAGGGATGCGCCTACGTTGTACAGCTTACCTTTTGCAAGACCGTTGGACGCACCGGGTGCAGGGATGATCAGCCAGTGAATCTCGGAGGATGAATCCGCAGGGACCTGTCCTGAACCCGTTACATCGTCTATATTGATCATCTCATCGATACGGATATAAAAAGAGGCGTCAGGATCATCGGCATCGGAGGTGGCCGCAACAGGGGTCCCGTCTTCATCCGTAAACCATACCGTAACCTGGATGTTTTCCAGAGGGGCATGGGTCAACCCGTTGTTGATCTTCATATGGGCATCAAAGGCCTGCCGCTCCAGGGTCAACTCCTGCTTTACTTCGATCTTGACCCTTGCGCAGGTGGATTCTTCAGCCCAAAGCGGCAAGGCAAGTATAGAGTAAAGAAGAACAAATAATAGCAGGTAAATTGCACTGATTTTTGTCCGGATTTGATAACTCATTTTTTCCCTCAAGCTTAAGTTTAACGGTTCATTCGTACACTGACCCCCGTGCCCTGATATCTGAATCTCTGATACCCTTTCATGACCGGTGCTGCACGATCTGATATGATGTTCATGGCAATGTAGCCCTGGCTTTCTTTGCCAAATACTTTTTTCTGGCAGTCTGCAAGCACCCATTTTCCGTCCAGGTAAACTTCGGCCCAGTTATGGTAATCGGAAGATTTGAGAATGCAGTTGCCCGCGCAGACATACCCGCCCATTCCCCTGGCTGGGATATTATTGGTCCGGCACAGGGCAACAAATAGATACATGAACTCGGTACAATCCCCTTGCGCTGTTTTCAGGGCGTGGAGCGCACCTAATTTTTCTTTTGTATAGCCGGTTGCTTTGATATGTGATGACACCCATTCATAGATGTTTTTAGCTGTCTGGGCAGATTTGGGATGCGCTAATTTTCGTGCCCGGCGAACCAGATCCGGATGGGCGGATTCAATAAACGGTTCCGGCTGCAGATATGGGCTAAAGTCCTTTATCCCAGTTTTTTGAGGAACCGCATAATGGCTTATTTCTGCACTGATTTGTACCAGACGCGTGGCAAACGGTGGCAGGTCTTCAACGGCAAAGACAAGGACCTGATTGCCTAAGTCATCTTTTTTAGTTTGAAAGGGATAGTTGGCTTTAATAGCTTTGGATGATTGGAAGGCGGTCTCCGGTACCGGGGAAAAGAGGTATAATTGCCCGTCCGTGATTAAGGAATTGGTTTTATTTTTAAGGGTTACGCCGTATTTGATTTGTGTCGGCTCTCCTGTAAGCCCAATGTTTTGCTCAGGGGGACGGGATATAAGGAAGATGACGGCCAAGACAAGTAAAACAACAAGAATACCTGAGATCTGCGCCTGTTTCTTTGTTTTGAAAGGTCCCATGTATTACCCCCACCTCTCCGACATCCAGTTGAACAGGTAATATCCCAAAAGCAAGGGTAGAATATCGGTGACCAGCCTGGCCCCTATAGATGACGGTCAGATACCTTTTAAACAGAAAATCTGATAAAAGATGCCTGCCACACATAGATATGCCGATGCTTTAAAGCAAAACCGCAGCATTTGATCTCCTAAGGACAATCGAAAAATGATTGTCATTGGAACCGCAGAAAAATAAGTTTGCTGTTTCCAACGGTTCAAAACGGATAGAATCCATCCTTGATCAATGAATCTACCCAACTGATCCGGCCATATTCTGACATGGCCGAAAAAAGACAAGCTGGCAAAAGAGACATCAGGCTTGCAAAAATGTGAGCATCATACACTTGAAAATTTTAAAAAGCAATCAGGATAACCCTGATTTTTATAACTTTTTTTCTATAAAATCATAAAGAATGATGAAATGGCGAGGGCGGCAAAAAACAGTAAATTGTAATCTGTAGGGAATTTTTCAATGTTTATTGTCATACTCAGGAGCGCATTTCCTGTTCTCGCTGTTCCAGCTGTTCTCGCAGCTCTCGCTGTGCCACACAGCTCCCCAAATTGAGAATTGCCGTAATATTCTACTAATCCTTGAATTAATATGTTAGTCGGTGTAGGATTCTTGGAACGAATATGGATATTTACCGCAGTGTTTTTTAGATCACTGGATGTTACCGCTGACTGATTTGTCCCCTTTTTGAGTAAACCGGATATATGTCTCATCTGCCAGGTGGTTTAAGACCGTGCAATAATTTGTAGTAAGAGGAGGCAAAATGGAGCCCAATAAATTTCGAGAATCCAGACAAGCCATCAACCGGATGTGTGAACATATAGATGGTCTCATTGACCAAAAAGCCATGGAAGAATCCAAGGCCTCTTTGGAGGAGGTTAATGTCGAACTTGATGCGCTTCGCCCCAAGGCCGAAGGGGAAATTCAGGAAAGGTCGGTTAAAAATCTGGGCATGAAACTGAATATTCTCAAAGGGAAAATTTCAAAACTTAAAGCAAAAAAGACCAGCACCCGAAGATCAGGGGTTGCCAAGCCTCTTATTGTTTGGGATGAGGAACGTGTGGCTCAGCTTTCAGTCCCTTTTTTGAAAAAAGTGTTTGCCAATATGGCAACTGATGCCGAGGCCAAGGTGTTTTTCGGTACTACCGGAAAGGGTATCCGCCCCAATTACCGTATAGAGTTCAATGATAAACGGGTATTGGGATTTACAGGGTCTGGTCATAAACCCCAGGAGAAGCTGCCGGCTTCAGGTGCTAAAAATCTCTCAGGTGCCTTTGCCTTTCAGGTGATTGAATCTGCATTGATGAATAAAAAGTAATTCTTCGGGTTCTTTTAGACCGCAGAGGAAAGAACAGACAGCCTCTTTTCATGATTTGGAAAGGGGCTGTTCTTTTTTTCCTTGAACTTGATTCAGCGCGCTTACCATCCGGATTCGGTTTTTACCGTTGTGGCCGCATTGGTACTCCACCAGGTCCATGACCTGGCTGATGATATATGTACCCAATCCGCCGGGTTTGATGTCGGAAGGATCCCTGGGTTTAAGCTTGTTGATATCGCATGCCTTTCCATAGTCTGTAATGGCAATTTCCAGTCGGTTTGTTTCAAGATGGATCAGAAAATCTATTTTTCCGGACGGAGCATTCAGATAACTGTATTTGATAATGTTTGAACAGGCTTCATCCACGGCCAGGATGATACTGCCGGCCTGATCCTTCGGAATTTCGAGGATGCCAGTCACCTTGCCCATCATTGCCCGCACAACCTGGAGAAATTGGGGGTGGGATGGGATGGACATTTCAATAATCTGGTCAGTCATGATTATCTTCCCGTTTCAGGGCCACCAGGGTAATGTCATCACTTCTTCCGTGATCCAGGCTGAATTTTTCCACATCTGTTGAGATATTGTTGACCACGGCTTCCGGGGAACGCATGCCCTTGTCAAGTGCCGCGGTCAAACCTTTCATACCGAAAAGCGCTCCGCTGCTGTTTTTTGCCTCTGTTATTCCGTCTGTATAAAGGGTGAGCATCTGGCCTATGTCCAAGGTGAACTCTTCCTGACCAAAAGAGAGTCCCGGCAGGATACCCAAAGGTGGTCCCTTGGTACTGTCCGTTCCTAAAAGTTGCCATTGCTGATCCTTGGAACACAGAGGGAACAGGTGACCTGCATTGGAAAAACGGATGTGACCTGTGTCAAGGTTCAGTATCATATACACCAGGGTGACAAACATACCGTGCTTGGACCGCCGGCAGAGCAGATCGTTAATGGTTTCTAACAGCTCCGAAGGCTGACTGCTTAAAAGGGCATGGTGTTGAAGATCGCTGGTCAGTCTTGCCATATAAAGGGAGGCTGCAATGCCTTTCCCTGATACATCTCCCAGAACAATCCCGAGCCTGTCACCGGGCAGGGTGAAAAAATTATAAAAATCACCTCCGATTTCCAGGGCAGGGCGGTTCAGGGCGGCAAATCCGTATCCGGGAATTTCTGGCGGGGCTTCCGGCAGAAAGCTCTGCTGAACTTCCCGTGCCAAAGACAGATCCCGCTCCAGAGTTTCTTTCTGGATGATGATTCTGTGCATCTGTGCCGTGTCAATGGCCACTGCCGCACTGGACCCGATGGTGGCCAGCATGGAAAGTTCTTCATTGGTAAAATAAAAGGGCGCAATTTTCTTGTTCATGACCTGGATGACCCCCAGGGTTTTTCCACGCGCTTTCAAGGGCACACAGATCATGGACTGAGTCCGGTAATTGGTTTTTTGATCATAAAGCTGCGAAAAACCCGGGTGCTCGTATACATCTTTGATGTTCATTGGGGTGGAGGATTCCGCCACAAGCCCTGCAATACCCTGGCCTTTTTTTAAACGGAAGAGTTCTTTTATTTCATTTCCCACATCACCAAGGGCGATCTGAAAAACCAGGTCGCCGGTTTCTTCTTCTCTGAGCAAAAGGCTTACGGAATCTGCCTGAAACGCGGCTTTTGTGGTTTCCATGATACTGGACAGCAATTTACCTATAGCGAGTTCGGAGTTGATCAGGTTGGCGATTTCAATACAGTTGTTTAACCGCGCAACCTTGTTGTGGCAGGTATCCAGAGCGGTTGATTGATCGTGAATCGTATTCTCCTGGTATGTGATATCCATAATCTATAAATCTGTATATAAACCTGAAGACGGTTTGTCAATCATTGTTGATAACCCGGCGTATTTTTATGGAAAATTATTTGATCTCCATGCCGCACCGTTCCCTGAGCTAAACCTTGGTTTATCGTTGACAGGTAGGGATTGCTTGGGTTATCTAAGGAGATCAATCCTATGGGGTAAAATACGGCAATGATCATTGTAAAAGATCTCGTAAAAAAATACGGCAATGTGGTGGCGTCCAACAGTCTTAGTTGTCGGTTTGAAGAGGGCAAGGTGACTGTTATCCTTGGAGGAAGCGGGTCAGGGAAAAGTACCTTGCTTCGTCAGGTGACCGGACTTGAAGCGCCTGATGCGGGAGAGGTCCATTTTGACGGATTGGATCTGACGCGGGCAACCAAATCCCAACTTTTTGAAAAACGGAAAAAAATGGGCATGCTGTTCCAGGGATCTGCCCTGTTTAACTACCTGAACATATTTGAGAATATAGCATTTCCCCTGCGGGAGCACACCAAGATTGCAGACAATGTAATTAAAACCATTGTGACCATGAAGCTTGAAATGGTCGGACTTAGGGGAACAGAAGACCTGATGCCATCCCAGTTGTCAGGAGGAATGATGAAACGGGTGGGTCTGGCCCGTGCCATTGTCATGGATCCGAAGGTTATTTTTTATGATGAGCCTACATCCGGTCTGGATCCGATTTCCACGGGGGTGATTGATAAATTGATCCGTGATCTGAACCAGAAATTGAATATTACCTCTGTGGTGGTCTCCCATGATATTGAATCCTGCTTCAGGATTGCAGACTGGATTATTATCCTTTTTTACGGAGAGATTATTGCAGAAGGAACCGTGGATGAAATCCGTAACAGCGCGGATCCCCGAGTGATTCAGTTTATCAACGGACAACCCGAGGGACCCATCCCCTTTACCCGGACCGATAAAAAGTACCTGGATGAAATTTTAACGGAATAGGAATTTTATTTGTGAGCCTTGAGATCCCTGCTGTCATAGGACGATCAACCCTGAATCGGATACAGATTTTAGGAAGAAGCGGTATGTTTTTATTCATCTCGTTATGCCAGGCCTTTGTTCCGCCTTTCAGACTGGTCCGGTTGATCAAGGAAATAGAATTCATCGGGTCTAAATCCATTCTCATTGTTTTTGTGACAGGGTTGTTTACAGGAATGGTGCTGGGGCTTCAGGGATATCATACCCTCACCCAGTTTGGTGCCGAAGCCCTGCTGGGGTCTGCGGTTGCTCTGTCCATTATCCGGGAGCTTGGACCTGTGCTCTGTGCTCTGATGGTTGCAGGCAGGGCCGGTTCTGCCATGGCCGCTGAAATCGGTATCATGAAGATTACAGACCAGTTTCCGGCTTTGGAAATGATGGCCATTGATCCGTTGAAATATGTGATCAGTCCGAAGATTTTGGCCGGGATCATTTCCCTGCCCCTGCTGACGGCCTTTTTCGATTTGGTGGGAATTTTCGGCGGCTACCTGGTGGGGGTAAAACTTCTGGGCGTTAATGAAGGTGCCTATTTTGGAAAAATGGTAACGGCCGTTACTTTTACCGATATTTACGGCGGGATGATGAAATCCTTAAGTTTCGGGCTGCTGATTGCCTGGATCTCTTCGTTTATGGGGTATACGGCCCAGGCCACCACCGAAGGGGTCAGTCGGGCAACCACCCAGGCAGTTGTATATTCATCCCTGTCCATATTGATAATGGATTATATCTTGACATCTCTACTACTATAGGATTTAAATTAAGGATCATGTACGGAAAAAAAACGGAAATTTCAGTGGGTCTTTTCATGATCATGGGTATGGTCTGTCTGGTCTACCTCTCGGTGAACCTGGGCGCTGTGGAGCTGTTCGGTTCCGACTCTTATACCATCAGTGCCACATTCGGCTCTATTGAAGGGCTTGAACCCGGTGCATCCGTCGAGATTGCCGGCGTACCCGTAGGCAAGGTGAAAAGTATCACCCTGGAAGAAAACAATGCTCTGGTTGCTATGGAAATCAAAAACGGAACTCAGATTTCCGATGATACCATCGCCTCCATCCGAACAAAAGGGGTGATCGGCGACAAGTTCATTAAATTGTCACCGGGCGGCTCCGAAGACCTGCTGGAAGATAAAGATGCGCTGATGGATACTGAATCTGCCATCAGCCTGGAAGAACTTATCAGTAAATATATATTTGAGAAATAGACACACCATGGGATTTTCAATAAATACCAAAGAAAAAGACGGCATTGCCCTGATTTTTGTTGAGGGCGAAATTGACATGTTTACCTCGCCAAATTTGAGGGATACACTCCTGCCTTATTTCAAACCGTCAACACCGGGTATTGTTGTTGATTTGAGTAAGGTATCCTTCATGGACAGCTCTGGCATCGCTACCCTTGTGGAGGGGTTGCAGTGGAGTAAAAAGGAGAACCGTAAATTTATCCTGGCGGGTCTTGGAAAAACGGTTTTTAATGCATTGTCTCTGACCAAACTGGACAATGTGTTTTCCATTGAACCGGATACAAAAACGGCAATGGCCAACCTGGGAAAATAAAAAAGGTTTCGTTCTCCCCCTGATAATCTATAAAAAGGATGAGCCTTAAGATGAAATCTTCGAACAGAATAGCGATGATTGGCTGGGTGGTTGTTTTCCTCTTATTGGCGGGCCTGAATCCGGGATTTGCCAATACCGGTTTAGCTAAAAAGCAGCTTGTGGTCAGTATCGAGCAGATTCTTTCCGTGCTCAGGGACCCGGCATTTAAAGCTTCCGATCAGCAGGCGGCAAAGCGGGAAAAACTTCAACAGATTGCCAGGCAGCGGTTTGACTATAGAAAGATGTCCCAGTTGAGCCTTGGCAGACACTGGAAAAAGAGATCTGATACGGAAAAGGATGAGTTTACAACTCTGTTCGGCGCCCTGCTCGAAGATACCTATATGTCAAAGATCGAAAACTACACCGATGAAGATGTGGTTTTTCTTAAGGAACGGGTGCAAAAGAAAAAGGCACAGATCAATACAAAAATCATTACCGCGACTCTGGAAATCCCAATCAACTACCGGATGTATCGGAAAAGTGAAGACACCTGGATGATCTATGATATGGTCATCGAAGGGGTCAGCATGATCGGAAACTACCGGTCTCAGTTCGGCCAGATACTGGAGCGCCAGTCTTTTCAAAACCTCGTGGATAAACTCAAAGAAAAAAAAGAAGAAGATTAAATGCTGTTTTAATAGACGGCCTGAAGCACGAATAAAAAAACAAACGCCCTGCCGGACCATCATGGTCCGGCAGGGCGTTTGTTTTTTTTGCTTCCACAATCTTGTATCATTTTCTAACCATTTTCTAACTTGATGTTAAACCATATCTAATACAAGGGGCGTATTTTCCTCTCAGCATTAATACAACCATTGTAATTTTAAGGAAGCATCATGTCGCCAACTCAACTACTTTTAACCCTTCTCATGCTGACCGCAGGCGGGTACTATCTCGGACGCCGGCAGGCCTTTGCCGTATCTTCGGCCAAAGGCGGCCCGAAAGTTCTGCACTCCAGACCGACCTA
>PIVQ01000102.1 GCA_003354055.1 Desulfobacteraceae bacterium
ATCGGCTCCAAAATTACTTGATCTTTTGTTTTCAAAATACCCAGTCTTTTAAGGGGTTTTGGAAACAAGTTTCTGCCCTTCAGGGTATTTAGATCAAGTTATTTTGTAACGATTCCTAATGATTGGGTAACAGCACACTGATTCCGCCCCTGATATCATTTAAAACATAGCCCTCTTTCGGGTGGCCATAGGGACCTGATTCACCCTTTTCAAAACCGTGGCATTTCAGACAGGCCTTTTTAATATAGATCGGTTTTATGAACCGGTAGTCATTGCCGACCGTCTCTCCAATGCCTTTATTCAAGGGCCAGTTTCCCCCGGAAAATTGTTTGAGCTGCTCCCTTTCCCACGTATCCGCTGCATTGCCAGAATTACGGGCGCCATATGCCCCTTTTCCAAGTGTTGTCTGTTTCATGGCGACCCCTGTTTTTTCATAGAATGTTTGAGCGGTCTGTTGCCCGAAGACTGCGGGAATGAATTTTTTTAATTTAACTGATTTGTCCTGTTCGGTGTTGATCTGTTTCTGGGCCTTGGCCGTGGCCACTCTGCCACTCTGGAGAAGGGCTGCAAGAACCTTAGTGATTGCATCGGGATCTTTTTCTCCGGACAGGGATTTAAGTGAGAAATCCGCGCCGATTATCGTCTTGAAAATTTTATAGGTGCTTTTGTAATAGGCTTTTGGTGTTAAATTTTTATTTTTTACAGAGCCGTCGGGATTTGTATTGATGAGATCCTGATTTTTTTCAACCACTTCGATCATGGACTGTTTAAGCATATTAAAATAAAATTTGCCGTCACGATCTTGGGCAGGTGCAACAACAACAGTTGAAATGATAAATGCGATTGCGATAAGAGAAATCTTAAATTTTTTCATTTGTGCAGTACTCCTCTTGGTTAGAGTTTATGGCGCAATAATCAATATTGTTGAATATTGAGCTAAAATAAAAAAACGGTTTTATTGATTGCCTTTATAAAGAGCAAGTCTGATGCCACAGTGAATGTGATATGTGTAACTTGCTGAAAGTATGTTGTTTTTATGGGGTAGAGCCTGAAATGACTTGTCTGCAAAGGGGTATAACTTTTTGGATGTCTGAAACAGGAAATTGTGGCTAACTATATGTTATTACAATAAAAGCATCTTTTTTATTGTGGTATAACTTTTTTTAAGGTTATGGGGGGTGATATGAAATTATTTTGCGTTTCAAAAAACATCGCAGGATATCGAACTCCTGTATTGGAATAACCTGGGTTTAGTCCCGGGCTAAACCGGCTGGCCGGGAAGATCTCTTACAAATGCTTTCAAACGGTTGAACTCCTCTACCACCACAGCCAATAGCTGCGCACATCGGTCAAGGGACCCTGATTTTCCGGCAAGTTCTAGGTCATGGGCGGCATCTGACAGAGGATAGGCCGTTAGATTGGCCGCCCCCCCCTTGATGGAATGGGCCGCCTTGGTGACACGATCAAGGTCCGTGTTACGAATGGCCGTCTCAATATCCGGCAATTGCCCGGTGACCACATCAAAGAATTCATCAACCACTTCCAATAAAAATTGCCGATCCTGCTCAAATTCATCCAGTGCTTTTTCATAGTCAAAGGGCGAGCCGCCCCTTTCAGGTTCAAAGGCTCCTGACGAGGCCGATTTCACATTTCCGGCGTTGCCGGACCATTTATAAACGGTTTCAAGCAATTTTTTTTTCCCCAGGGGTTTGGTAATATAATCATCCATCCCCGCGTCCAGGCACTTTTCCCGGTATCCTTTAATGGCATGGGCTGTAATGGCAATAATGGGGACGGGAGCCCCTTTGTCTGAAAGTTCTGCCTCATATTGCCGGATCCGCCGGGTTGCCTGATACCCATCCATTTCAGGCATCTGGATATCCATCAATACCAGGTCGAAGGCGGTTGTCTTGAACAGCTCCACAGCCTCTAATCCGTTTTGAGCAAGGGTGGCCTTATATCCGGCTTTTAACAGATACTGCATGGCAATCTTTTGATTGGTGGGATAATCTTCAACCAGCAGAATGTTAGTATCAAAGACCTTCATGTTCTGGTCCGAATCTATTCCGGCTGTTTCACCTGATGTATTTTCAATCTCCTTCCCGCTGCCCATTGCAGTCAGAAGGGCAATTTCCAGCGCATCTTTTTTAACCGGCTTTGACAGGAATCCTGTTTCTCCCGACAGTCCCGGACCTTTATACCTCCCCATAATGGTGAGCAGAATAACAGGCAGATTCATGAACTCTTCCTTGCACCTGATGTCATCGGCAAAAAGCCTCCCTTCAGTTGGTTTATAGTTTTCTATCACCACATCAACAGGCGTATTTTCACCCAACTTATCTTCAAGGACGACCATGGCCTCTGTACGGTTTCCGGCAGAAAGGGGGATACAGCCCAAGACCTTGAGATATTGCTCAAACACAAATTGACGGGTCAGGTTATCATCCAGGACAAGGACTTTTTTCCCGTTCAGCATCTGCCGGTTATCTTCAATTGGGTCTGATCCGGTCTGCTTGACATACATCAGGGTAAACCAGAAGGTAGATCCCTGACCCTCCTCACTTTCCAGGCCGATCTGCCCTCCCATCAATTCCACAAGCTGCTTTGAAATTGTGGTGCCAAGGCCTGTGCCGCCGTACTGCCTGGTGGTTGACCCGTCTGCCTGGCTGAAACTCTCAAAGATCTTCTGCTGTTTTTCCCTGGTGATCCCGATTCCGGTGTCTTTTACCGAGAAACGCAGCGTTGCCGTCCTGGCTGTTTCGTCAACCAGGTCGCACCTGATACAAATCTCGCCTTTCCGGGTAAATTTGATGGCGTTGCTGGCCAGATTGACAAGCACCTGCCGAAGCTTTCCCGGATCCCCGACCAGTTGCCGGGGCACATCCGGTGCCATATACGACAGAAATTCGATCTCTTTATCCTGGAGCCCCACGTACATTGTCGAACAGGTCTGCTCAAAAGCCTTCCGGATGTCAAACCCGACCGCTTCAATGAGCAGTTTCCCTGCCTCTATTTTTGAAAAATCAAGAATCCCGTTTATGATTCCCAGCAATTGCGTAGCTTCGGTATCAATGGTCTTAATGATCTGTTCAAGGTCAGTGTCGAGTTTATTTTCCAGGGCAAGTTCAGCCATCCCCATGATACCGTTGATCGGCGTTCTGATTTCATGGCTCATATTCGTCAAAAACTCAATTTTTGCCTGCGCCCCTGCCTCCGCCCGGACCATGGCATGCTGAAGCTTTTTTTCAACTTCAATGCGTTCTTTGAGTTGCTGCTTTAAAGAATCCAGAGCCTGCCGGAAGATGGAAAATGAATTTAAGGCCACCAGGGTTACAAAAACCATGACCACCAGATTATCAAACAGGTATTCCATCAAATCCTTCACGGGGATGTTTGTGGTCAGGTATAGGTGGTAGCAGAATGCAAAAAAAATAATGATGTTCAAACAAGAATAGACCAGCATGGGAACCCTGTTCTGCAGGAGCATCACAGGCATGGCGGCAAGGATTCCGACCACAAAGACAATGGTATCCAGCCGCATCAGAATCGAATGTCCGGTTTCACCGAACAGGATCACCCATACCACACCAAAGAAGGTGATAAATATTGTGTGGACAGCGATTTGATAATATCCTTTGACCAGGATAATCAAAGCGAACATCAGCACCCAGACCCCAACAAGTTCCGAATAAATAAGTATGTTGAACAGACCTGACAGATAAGCTGTATAAATGCAGGTGACCAGCAGGGTGCTGAGGGCACACAGAATAATCAGTATGACAAATTTGGCCTTCAGCAGAAGTTCATGATCCAGGGGATCATAGTTTTTTAACAGCCGAGCAATCAATCTACTCATGTGGGCAACTCCAATTTCAGGGGTAAATTTTTCATAGGCAATATTGATTCCTTTTAAAAAGCAAGTTTGACGCCACTGTGATTGCTGTGTGTGTAAGCTGTTGAAAATATGTGATCTTTATGGGGTTTTGCTTTAAAAAGCTTGTTTGCAAAGGGGTATAACTTTTTGGGTGTCTGGAAAATATGAATTGTAGTTAACTATCTGTTATTACATCAAAACTATTGCTTTTTATTGTATTGAGCTTTTTTTATGGTTATGGGGGTTGTCAACCATAAACGATTTGGACCAAGTATCTTGGATGGCTTCGAACCGTATCTTCAGCAAACCCATTCCGAGGAGTTGTTAGGCCGAGTGTCAAAAATAAACCTCCCAGGTAATTGGCGTGGCGTTTCCAGTCACGGCTATCCTGTGACAAGAGATGTTACACCCGGAAGATTTTAATTTGGCGCCACGCCTTAAGTCGGTCATCCAATTTTAGGCCATATCTCCATGTTATTCTTCCTCAACTAAAATTGCCCCCTGGTCTATCATCCGGATAACCCGTTTTCTCGGCAGGACCCTTATCTGCATCTGCCTTAGGGCACCGGGTTTCACCTCGATCTCAATGCGGTTCTTTTCAAGATAGTGGTGCTCCGGCAGATTGGCGGCATCCACGGTGAGCACCCAGTTGCCGGGCCTCAGATCCTCAAACATGAACCTCCCCTGCAGGTCTGACATCACCCGCAAGGTTTCCGTTTCACTTTTTAATTCCAGCATTACATTGGCGAAGCCCCCGACTTCTTGAAACTTGCCGGATCCGTTTTTACCTGCAGCGTTTTTGTGCGTTCCAACGATATTGAATGATTTTGTCACATTGTTTTTACCGGCAAATTCATAACGCATGATTTGGCCTTGAACCGCTGCACTTTTTGTGATCTCGATCCGGACTTGGTGCGTCTTTCCCCCGGCAATATCCACAGTGAAAGTCGTTTTCCGACTGGGAATACGTCCGTAACCGATGCTCCCCCTGTCAATATCCAGGTAGAAAGTCCCGGGTTTCAATGCCGGAAAGGTGAAGTTGCCCCGGGAGTCCGTTACCGCGCTGGCGCCGTTCAGCTGGAGGATAACGTTGGAAATCCCCTGGCCGGTCTCCTGGTCGCAGACAAGGCCCTCAATGGCTCCGATACTTTTTTTCCGCCCCACAGGAATGCCAAAGGGGATGGTATAGCTCAACATAAAGGCGGTTTCATTTTGAAGACCGCTCCCGTGACCTTGGAAGGTGCGATTGCCAAATGCTTCAATCCGGCTTTTGTCGGAAAATATATAACTCAACCCCAGATCAAAGGAGTGCCGGTTGCCAACATGGGTTTCCCTTGTCTGACGTCTATCCAGTTTTGCGTTTAGGCGAACGTTTTCAGAAAATTGAATCGACGCGGTAATACCTGTATCCAGAACCTTTTGGTCTTCGCTGTCCTCTCCCCCTGAGGTACTGTAACGCATATATCCCCCATAACTTTGTGCCCGGGTGGGCCTGAAATAAAAAGCCCCTTCATACACAACCCCGTCAGAGGAAGAGGCATCCAGATTATTTTTAATCTTTTCAGGCTCCACGGAAACATTGAGGGATAGTTTTTCGAAGCTATGTCCAAGGCGGGTTTTGAAACCTGCGACCCTGTCGTCAAAGTCCGGTGCTGCCAGCCGGTCTTTTCTGGTGCGGACCCTGGATTCAAGGGAAAGGCTCGTTCCTGTTTTAAACTGAAAGTTGAGTGCCAGTTCAGCCAGCCTGCTCAAGGCGGCCGATTCAAGGTCAGGATTCAAATCCAGGTTGTTTTTTTCCTGCCGAAGAAGGGTATTCAGGCTGAACCCCTTGGTAATGGGAAATAAAAAGTTCCCTGAGATATACTCTTTGTCAGAATAATAGCCGGCAAAATCCGGTGCTGCCCGGAGGTATTCCAAACTGAACAGTCCGCCCCAACTTGAAAGGCTGTCAAAGTCCATCCAATATGCGGTCTCGGAGTTGTTCCCTCCGTATGCCGCTTCAAATGCAAGATCGGACTTTTCAAAGGGGGAAAAGCTTCCATACAGGCTCGCAATTTGATTGTCTTTAGTATCGTTTTTCTTGTTCAAAAAACTCAGCCCGACCCGGTTGTCATCTCCGAATGGATAGGCCAGTTGAAAGGCGGTTTCCCTCTTATCCTGATCAGACGGCCAACTTATCATATGATAGGTGTTGAACTCAAACTCACCTGTCTTAAGCTTCCCTTTGAGCCCCCTGCCACGTATGGACTGTTCGGTAAGATGTGAAAGCGCGAAGTAATCGTCGCCAATGCCTATGCTAGCATTCTTGCTCCTAAAGGAGGCAGAATAGTGCTCCTCCTCACCGAAGTTTGAATAGGACCTGCTGGCGTCAGGACGCCTGAATAAGAAATCAATCTCCCGGGTACCTTCCTCATCCAGAGGGCCTTGTCCTGAAAATTGTCCCTGAAACATGCCTGATTTTCCCTCGTTGTTCCAGCCTATAGCCTTGACGGTTAATTCCGCCGGAATCCTATGGGACGGATCCAGCTTGCCTGAGATCCTTGAGATGATTTTCACAGCGCTTTTTGCCTGGCTTTTGATGGTTTCATCCCCCTGGGACCGGGCTGACAGTGTTAAAAGATGCGTCATTCCCTTTTGGATCGTTTCGTCGGTCTTGACGGTTGCTGTAACCGTGGCAGACTCTCCCGGGGCAAGGCTGAGTGCCTCCGGCGAAACCGTGCCGGCAAGGTTGTGGCTGCTCTGAATTTTCAGGATGACCTTCTGCGTTGTATTGCTTTGACTGATAACAGAGAAAACTGCATTATAGGCATCCCCTGCGATTACCCGGTCCGGGGCTTTCAGCAGGTTCACCTGCAGTCCTGTTACCGACTGGACTGCAACAAGTATCCGGGCAATGTCACTGACGGCCGCATACTTTTCGGATCTGATGTGCCAGATGACTTCATACTTGCCTGCCGCGGCTGCTCTGGGAACGAAAAAACTTACCAGCCGTATTTCCCTGCCACCCGGGGCCAATCGGAAAGGGAATGACGGAGTGATCAGCTTCCATCCGTCGGGAAGCTCTACCCTTGGCATAAAGTCGAGGGGTTCATCCGAGGTATTGGTAACTGCAAAGGTCGCGGTAATCAGTTTTTTAGGTGTTGTATTGAAAACATCCGCCCCCCCCGGCCTGATCTGTACGCCCCGATTTGCGGCGCCCAGCTGCTCGGCTGTGCATATAAGCCACACACTTGCAAGCAGGAGGATAACTACTCTGTTCAACTTTGGCCCTTACTTGATATGAAGGGTGTAATTTACTCCGAACAGTCTGTCTTCTCCGCAGTCCGCCACCACCAGGGCCTTGTATGTTCCTGGCTGCACCCGGCTCAGGTCTATTCTGCATAGGGTAGAGGTCCCGGGGAATAGACGGGCTCCTTTGCCCGGGAATTTACCGGCTTCATTTCCCATGTCATCATAAAGCATTGCCCACAAAGAGGGCCTAAGCCATCTTTCACCGGTGTTTTCCATATTCACCTGAAGTATTCGCCTGCCGTCTGTTTTGGACACTTTGGGCCGGGTGAATCTAAGATCGCTGATACCGGTATCCCCGATCTGGGTAATCATCTGCACCCCGTACCGCAGGATCTGCGCAAGGCTGACCTTGTTCTTTTCTTCCTTTGGGTTTGAGATCTTAGATCCCGCCGGAGAATGGCTTTCAACCATAAGCATGCTCCAATAGGTTCCGATAAGGCCCGGATCCCCGGGAACGCGGACCGTGTAGTTTACTGCCGCCGTTCCCCCCGGAGGCAGAACCAGTCGATGGGGATTGAACATAATCCAGCCGGCGTTGGACCGGGGTGCCTTGCCCGGATCCCCGTAGGTGCTTGTGCCGTCACTGGAAAAAAGATAATCGGTCTGGTAGAGTTTTACCTCCTGGGGCTGTTTCTCGGAATTGCGCAACCGGATGATACTCTGGTATACCTTGCCCGGCTCGGCAATGGTTTCATATGTCAGACCACTGGGTATGGATACACCTGCGGTTGCAAAATCACATAAGAGTATGGAGTAAAAAAGTGCGCCAAAAACAAAAAGTCCTGCCTTTACTTTCATAAAATACCTTTCTATTTTTCCATGGGGTGTTGCCCGGTATTTTCTCCCCGGTTCGGGCTGATATCAGTGTAAAAGAGACAGACTGCCAAATGCTATAACTCCGTCACCGTATAATAAAACATGGTGGCATAGGCAGCCGGGGGGATCTGGATCGAAACCCCGTTTATTTTCAGCTGCACCTTGATGTCGCTTACGCTGCCGGAGCCGGAAAAAAAAGGAGTATTGATGCCGGAAACTTCTTGAAACGCAGTGCCCCCGCGAACGCTGCCGCCATTACCGTCAGAGGTCCTCCTGACATGGAGGTGAAGGCTTGAGGACCAGGTTGAATCGTTTTTTTTAATGTCAATACGCCAAGGACCGTTTGTTCCCGAAACATCAAGGAGCACTTGCCCGGGACCACTTGCCATCTCGCTTTGCAGGTCGCTACCGGCACCGGAGGTAAGATGGGTTTTATCTATGGTCTCATACCAGGTACCGGCCACTGTTATGGAGATTTCAGCCCGGGCTGTCCGGACTGTCATCCCCAATGACATCACAATGAACATAATCGCCAACCCTTTGGTCAATTTCATTGCTGTTCTCCTTTTTCCAGACTGCGGAATTAGTCCGAGAGGATAAATGTTACGGTTCTGTCGTCCGGTGAGATTTCTCCTGCCTTCACTCCGGCATTCAGATTATAAGTTATTGCAAGGCTGCTGTTCGCCACAGGTCCTATGCCGGTCACAACAGCGGCGGCCGAGGTGGTAAGAACGAGGTTGCCGCGACTTATTCCACTGCCGGGCGGAGCAGCCACATGAAGCTTGAGTGTGGTATCGGCCGGCATGGACTGACTGATACGGGCCCAAATTTTTTTTCCGGTGCCGTTGGTGGTAATGGCGCAATTCCCCGATTTTCGGGTTGCTTCCGTAAGTTTCTGCCCGGCCGATGCATGGTCAATGTTCAAACGGGGATTTCCGCTGACGCTGATCTCGTCGATGGGTTGAACATTAATATTCACCCCATGACCGGCGACATTACCCCCCGATGCCAGTCCGCCTGAAAAAAAGAGTATAATTATGGTGGTGGTGATTATCTTGTGTTTTGCCTTTACCATTTGATTCTCCCCTTCAATAAACGGGCAGGAGGAGGCGGTGTAGCTTGTTCCGCCTCCTCAGGATCGTCAAATATGATGATACACCCTATTCGGTTATGAATTATCCGTAATGGTCAGGGTCACCGTCTTGTTACTTGCAGCAATTATCCCGCCTGCAACTGTCGAATCCAGGCTATAGGTAATAGCGATACCGCTCTCTGCCACCGAACTGATGGCGGTAACGGCATCAACAGCGCTGGCTGTCAGGGTGACGGCCCCGGCTGAAGTGCCTGTACTAGGGGCTGTCATATTGATCTTAAGGGTATTGCCAGTGGGCATTGCTGTATTGATTGCTGCAGTGATCTTTTTGGTGTTGGTACTCCCACAATTTGTTGTAATACTATAGGTGCTGGTTTCATCTGTGGCCTGGTCAGGCTCCGAACCGGCAGTGGCTGCATTTACCGTAAGGCTTATTGAAGTAGAACTAAGGCTGATCTCATTGATCGCTTCCACCTCGTAATTGGCCGTCGTCGTCGTTGAACTCCCCGCCATGGCCATCCCCTGAACGCCAAGCCAAAGTCCAACTACCATTAAACTAACAAGTGTCTTTTTCATGTTTTCTTCCTTTCGATGTTTAAACTATTATTTAACTGCCCAAAACGATTTGATTCAGCCGGCCGTTCCGGCATCATCTCCCCATATCGTTTTGATAATCGGTTATTCCCAAATCCCACCCCTTTGATAATGACTCAATCGCCGGGCCATTGTGAATGCATTGCCTGTGTGGCAATGTCTTCAGGTGTTCTAAAGAGCCTGCCGAAAATCCGATCTTTTTATCCTGAATTCATTTTGATCAGTAATTCGCGGGGTCTCTTGTATACTTGCTTTATTCTGTTGCAAGGGCTGGACCATGCCTCTTATCATTGTCGTAATCGTTTGATTCCATTAGGGAAGTTCTCTGGAGGACAACAATGCCGCATCATTATCGATTATCAAAATGATAGTTTGCCTTGCGCTGGTATCATTTTGATAGTCGATGGTGTCTGGTGGCATGAGCTTGGCGTTATTCTGTACACAGAATTTCGGGGTGGTAAAACAACCGGTTAGGAATCGTTACAAAATAACTTGCCCTAAATTGTTTCCAAAACCCCTTAAAAGACTGGGTATTTTGGAAACAAAAGGTCAAGTGATTTTGGAGCCGATCCTTATATTGCCAGAGCGGCAACCCGGTTTTTCAGCCTTTTGATCTCTTTTTCCAGCTGTTCGAATATCCGGTCCCCGCCATCAATGCTGCCGGATTTGCCCATGAGTTCAAGATCATGGGCAATTTGGGATAAACGGTCTGCCGTCAGGTTTGCTGCCCCGCCTTTAATGGCATGGGCATGGCGGGCAATAGTGCTGGTATCGTTTTCTTCCAGGGCTGTTTTAATTTCCGTCAACTGGGTGACAAGGATTTCAAAAAATTCATCCAGAACTTCCCTTAAAAATTCATCGTCCCCTTCGAATTCATCCAGGGCTTTTTGAGCATCGAAAATATCCGGATCCCTGTTCTGCTCGCTTCTTTCAGACATTGCATCCGAATTTCCCAAAGGTTTATTGTCGATCCATTTTCCCACCATTTCAAGGACTTGCGCCTTTCTAAGTGGCTTGGTCATGTAGTCGTCCATGCCAGCTGCAAGGCACTTCTCGCGGTAGCCCTTGATTGCATGGGCCGTCATGGCAATAATCGGAATTTTAGAATAGGCAGCATCGCCTGGTCCGGCCATCTTTCCTTCCAGGGACCTGATCAGGCCGGTTGCTTCACACCCGTCCATTTCAGGCATCTGGATGTCCATGAGAATTAAGTCAAACTGTTTTTCTTTAAACAGGTCAACCGCCTGAGACCCATTTTCAGCCAGACTCACCTTGAAGCCGGCTGCAGACAGATATTTCATGATGATCTTCTGATTGGTGGGGTAATCTTCCGCCACCAGGATGTGTTCGGTGTTAATCAGGTTTTCGGCAATGGCAGGCCGGGGTGCAGGTTCCCTGGTTTCTTGAGCAGGTTTCTCAGCCCGCCCTGTTGCGGAAAGCAGGGCATTTTCAAAATCCCGTCTTTTAATAGGTTTCAAAAGATATTCGTTGATTCCCATTTTTTTGCAGGTGTCGGTATCCCCCGGCCGGCCTTTGGAGGTCACAAACACCACGGGAAGTAACGGATCGATCTCCCGGATGGTTTTTACAGCGTCAAATCCGTTCATACCGAGCAACCCCTGACTGACAATGGCCACGTCAACTTTCCGGTCTGATTCTCCGGTTTGTGCCAATGCCTTTGCCGCCTCTTCCGTGTTTTTTGTAAGACAGGTAACACTTCCGAAATGGGTCAGGTATTGGTGGAGAATCATTTGGCTGGTCTGATTATCATCCACTACAAGTATGGTCATGGCCTTTGGTTGTGCCCCGGGTATGGTAACTGCGTTCGGTATATTTTTTTGCTTTTTAAACTGTGTCGTGAACCAGAAGGTCGATCCTTTTCCCTCAAGGCTTTCAAGCCCGATCCGTCCGCCCATGAGATGGACCAGTTGTTTGGATATGGTGGTTCCCAGGCCTGTCCCTCCGTATTTCCGGGTGGTGGATCCGTCTGCCTGATTGAAGCTTTCGAAAATAGTCTGCTGCTTCTCTTTTGCAATACCTATGCCGGTATCCTTGACACAAAAACGCAGTTCCGCGGTATGGCCCATGTCCCGGACCAATTCCACCTTGATCAGGACCTCTCCTTTTGGGGTAAATTTGATGGCATTGCTGGTCAGGTTTACCAGGACCTGACGCAGACGGCCCGGATCACCCACGAGGCGGGTGGGGATCCTGGGTGACAAAAATGAAAAAAATTCAAGACCCTTGTCGTTTGCCCCCACACCAAGGGCCGAACAGGTTTGCTCAAACGTATGTTCCAGATTAAATGCAATGTTCTCGATGGAAAACTTTCCCGCCTCGATTTTTGAAAAATCCAGGATCTGGTTGATGAGGCCTAACAGGTGTGTGGTTTCCGCGTCAATGGTGGTAAGGATTTCTTTCAGATCATCCTCCAGGTTGTACTCCAGGGCAAGTTCAGCCATACCCATGATGCCGTTGAGGGGGGTCCGGATCTCGTGGCTCATGTTGGTCAGAAATTTGATCTTGGCCTGAGCGCCTGCTTCTGCCTGAAGCTTGGCTTTTTTAAGCATTTTTTCAACCTCGATCCGTTCCCGGATCTCAGCTGTCAAATCCTCTGTCCGGTCAGCCACCCTCTTTTCAAGGTTTTCCTTGTGATCCTTGAGCTCCTTCTGAATTTTTTTGACAATGATAATCTGCGAAATAAGGCTTGAAAATATTTCCAGGGGCCGGACCGTCTCCCGGGTCGGTTTTTTTCCTGATTTGGACTCGTCCGCTGAAATTACGCCTATAAGACAGCCATCGGAATCATGCATGGGAAAAAAGAGCATGTCACCCGGATGCCATGTGTCGGATGGGCTTTGGGGTTGACGTTTGGAAATAATCAACAGCTCGCTGCCCGGAACGTCGGTTTGGGTGTGGGGCAGGTAAATGGCAAAATTGCCGATTTTTATACCGGCATCAAACAATGTGCCATAGTATTCCCTGAGTGCCGGCTTGTTTTTTACCTTTTCAATTTCCTCGGGAGAAACGCCCTCATATCCCAGGATTTCTCTGTAGGGTGGTGCCTCGGTAAAATAGGATATGAGCAGCCGGTTATAGTCTGAATTCTCCACAATGGCTCTGGAGATACGGTGGAAAATCTCTTTTTCATCCTGCATGGTGATGATGGCAGCTGCGGCCAAAGAAAACTTTTCTGTCTGCCTTGAAAGATTCAGGATCTGCCTTTCCCGTTTCAGGATGGTTTCCTGGGCCCGCTTCCGGTCCACGGCAAGGGCCACCTGATCGGATACCGCCACCAGCAGTTCCATATCCCGTTGGGTAAAATAATCCGGATCCGTATAATGCTGGACCGCCATGACCCCGGTTACCGTTTCACGGATCATCAGGGGAACCCCTATCCATATCCGCGGGACGGTTCCGTCTAACTGGCCTTTTTCAGCCTTTTGGGTCAATATCTTTTCGGTCATGAACAAAGGTTTTTTACTCCGGATGGCATCCAGGGTTATATAATTATCATTTTTGCTGTAATCCACGGATAATGAAAGGGTATCTTCAGAATCCTCCTCATCAAGATAAAACGGGAAATGCATGATTTTGCTGTCTTCGTCCACCAGGCAGATGTAAAAATTGGGCAGGGGAATCAGGTTGTTCAGGGATTGGTATATGGACCCGTAGAGATCATCCAGGTTGTCTGTGGTATTCACGGCATTGGAAATGTAAAAAAGCGTCTGGGTCAGCTTCTCGCTCTGAATGATTTCGTCCTGGAATCGTTTTCGGTTGATGGCGAGTGCAATCTGGTCGGATACGGCAACCAGAAGGTTCTTGTCCTTCTGAGTGTAATAATCAGGGTTGGAGTAATGCTGGACCGCGATGACCCCCACCACCTCCTTTTGGATCTTGAGCGGTACGCCCAGCCATTGTTCCGGGATGGATCCCACCACATCCAGTCCGAGTATTTTTGACCTTTCGATGGTTTCCATTTTAGAAAGGAAAACAGGCCGTTTCAGACGGATCACGTCATCGGCTATGATGCCGGACCTACTGACGGTTTTGATCTCCCGGTAAACATCTCCGGTCTGGTCCACATAATAGGGGTAGGAGAGGGTGTCCGTTTGGCGGTCATAGATACCAATGGCAAAATTGCTTACATCAACGACATCTTCAAGAGTATGGTGGATGGACGTATAGAGTTCATTTAAGTTCTCAGTTGTATTTACTGCATTGGAAATGGAAAACAGGGTCTGGGTAATCTTTTCGTTCTGTCGGGCCCCTTCATCCGCAAGCTTTCTCTCAATGGCCATGGCAACAAATCCGGAAATGGAATTCAGGATATCAAGGGCCGTGTCCCCGTATGCTTTTGTGGACGTGTAGCTTTTGAGGATCAGGGCGCCAAAGGTCCTGTTCTTGACCTTTAGGGGAACCCCTACACATACTCTGGGCGACCCGGATGTTTTTGCGGTGGCCGATCGCAGGGATTCATCGCAGGGAATACGAAGGATCTGCTTTTGATGTATCACCCTGGCTGCCAGGTCCGTTGTTTCGCAGTATCGGTCCTGGGCATTTGCTTGCCGATCTTTAAAATAGGGAAGTGAGATGATATCCTTTCCCTTGTGAAAGATGGCGATGGCAAAATTTTCCACATCCAGAACAGTTCCCATTATTTTATGGATTTTCCGGTAAAACTCATCTCTGCACGTTGTGTTGTTCACGGCAGCCGAGATATCAAATAGTACCGATATTAGCTTGTCCGGATTCTGGGTGCGTTTCTTGCCTGCCTCCATATGGCTCCTTTTAGATGGAATTGTCTGATAAATAGCATAAGATTCCTTAGTTAATCATCAAATCAAACCCATGAATACCGTTAATAAAAATCGGTTTTTCCTGAATCTTACACCTGCCTTTGTCCTCTTGGAGTTCGAGCCGGGAATTAGGACCGAAAATTATTGTACCTTGAAAAATCTTATTGCCGATATCGAGACGGGCAATGGGGAGGACTGTGGCTGAACATCTATCGAGGAGTCGTTTTTCATCAGGGTATTTCATGAAATTTTCTTCATAATTGACAAGTTCTTCGTTTAATTGTTCGACTAATACACGGATTTCATCCTGTGCTCTCATGGTCTTCATGATTTCTGTTTTAGCATCTGTACATCTTTTTTTAAGCTGTTTTATTTTTTTTGTCATTTGCTGGGAAGTAAACGGGTTGTTTTTTAAATTCAAATCTTCCAGATGCTGTCTGCAGGTCTTAATCTCGCTTATGGCTGTTCTCTTTATTTTGGTGTGATCAGTGATCAAACGATGAAGGCGGGTATCTTTTCCCCTGAGTCTTGTAATTTGTTTGCGTATAGATAGGATCTCTTCCTTGCACATGGCAATTTTGTTTTCCATACCCGTAACCAATCGGTCTATGTGGTCATTTACTCCAATTTTTAACTGGGCCGGACTGGAATACAGGGTCCCGGCTTTTTTCGTTCGGATCCCTTGCTTTGCACTGATTTTGGACGCAATAATATGGCCGGATTGATTGTCCACACCACCGCTGGTCAGAATTTCAGAATCCAGGATTTCCTTTTCCACCCTGACGGTTTCAAATGCGCTGATTTTGCTGTTGTTGATAAA
>PIVQ01000103.1 GCA_003354055.1 Desulfobacteraceae bacterium
TGCGCATTTAAAAAAAGCGCCCAAAGGGGAACGCCCATCACCTATGTGATTCATTTTGCCGCCTTTACGGGATTTGGGGAAAAATGGGAGGATGAATACAGTGATACCAATGTGATCGGTACCCGTAACATCATCGAGGCCTCTTGTGATGCCGGTGTGAAACGGATTCTTTTTGCCGGCAGCATTGCCGCCCTTGAACCACCGGGCCCGGGGCAGGTCTTAACGGAAAAGACCATTGCCCGGGGCAGTGTGGCCTATGCCAAAAGCAAGGCCATGGGTGAACGGCTGTTTTATGAAAATTCCCATCGGATGCCCGCTGTGGTATTGCGTCTTGGCGGGGTGTTTACGGATTGGTGTGAGCTGCCGCCCCTGTTCAGTGTCATCAAAATGTGGAGCAAGCCTGTTTTTGGCCGGATGATACCCGGGCAGGGCCTCTCCGGTTTTCCCTATATTCACCGAAGGGATGTGGTGGGTGTGGTCAGGAGGATTGTTGAAAAAAATGAGGAGTTGAATCGTTTTGAGACCCTGTTCGGGTCACCCTCCGGAACCACCTCTCAAAAGGAGTTATTTCCGATTATTCGAAAGGCGGCGCACAGGAATTTTTCCACTCGCCCCATCCATGTATCATTGCCCTTTGCCAAAATGGCCCTTCATGGAAAATATCTGCTCAATATTCTGAGAATGAAGAAAACCTATGAACGGGCCTGGATGATTGATTATGTGGACCGTCCCCTTGTGGTGGACATAGGCTATACAAGGGATACACTTGGCTGGTCACCGGATCCTGCGCTGCACATCTTAGAACGCCTTCCTCTGCTCATGTCCAACTTCAATGCATATAAAAGGGCCTGGATGACCCGCAACATAAATCGTAATGATCAGAGATACGCCTTTGATCCGGACTAACATAAAATTTAAAACGCATGACTGTTTTTCCTTGCCCAATCACAAGACAGGCGATATAAATTTCAATATCAAAAATAAATGCCTAGAAAATTTCGCAGCAGTACTGTTAGGCGGAGTATCAAAAACAAACCGCCCAGGTAATTGGCGTGGCATTTCCAGTGACGGCTATCCACTCAGGGTGTTTACTTTTACACGGGCTATTTAAATTTGATGCCACGCCTTAGGCAGCATATTATATTAGGAGCTTATAGCTCGTAATAGATGATATCCTGATATTGTAGCTATAATTGACACTTGATAAGGAAACATGATGAGTATTCGGATTCTACTTGCAGACGATCATGAACTGATTCGGGAAGGTATCTATTCTCTACTTGAAAAAGAAAAAGATTTGAAAATTGTAGCACAGGCGAACAATGGAAGAGAGGCTGTAAGGCTCGCTGATGAGCATCATCCCGATATTGCTATCCTTGATGTTCATATGCCGGATTTGAACGGAGTTGAAGCAGCAAAACAAATTCTCAAAAAAAATCCTGATACCAGGATCATTGCATTATCTGTGCATTCTTCCAGGCAATTTGTGGATGGCATGCTCAAGGCAGGGGCTTCCGGGTATCCGGTAAAAAACTGTGCATATGATGAATTGATCAATGCTATTCGGATAGTTGCCAATCACCAATCCTATTTAAGTCCTCAAATCCAGAAGATGCTGATTAATGATTACGTCACAAATATATCGGATAAGAAGAGCGATTCTTTATCTATTCTAACATCCAGGGGCGGGAAGTTCTCCAACTCGTCGCTGAAGGTGTTTCTTCGGAGGGAATTGCCTCCCGGCTTTTTTTAAGTGTTAAAACAATATCTTCTCATCGTGGACAAATCTTAAAAAAATTGGATTTAAACAGTATAGCTGACTTGACTCGTTTTGCTATCAAGGAAGGAATTATATCATTAGATGGTTAACGACTTGAGTGAATCTTTTGTTAATCGGGTCTCCCCCTTTTCCTGGAGAATTTCACACCTAAAAGTTATCGCTGTTATGATTGGCAACCTTTGCCTTAGACACTCATGCCGCCGACACGGTTGCCATTCAGGGCCTTGCCGATTTTCGTGCCCGGGATTTCAACAAAAAAGGGGCTATAGCACTGGACGGTGAGTGGGAATTTTACTGGGATCGACTCATTTCGCCAAAAGAAATTGACCCTGTTTTAGGACCGGATTCATTTATCACTGTCCCGTCGACATGGAAAGGCTTTGTCTCGGGAGATGTAAAACTTCCCGGGATGGGTGTGGCAACTTACCGGCTGAAGGTAAATATTGACCCTGCAGCAAAGCACCGGGTCTGGGGGTTGAAAATCCTGATTATGGGATCGGCGTATTCCATGTGGGTCAACGGCAATCAGGTGTCTGCCAACGGTATTGTAGGTAAGGATAAAAACCGGTCTGTTCCTGAGGTAAGACCACGGGTGGTGTTTTTTACCCCCGGCACGGACCAGTTAGAGATCATTGTCCAGGTGAGCAATTTCCATCATCCCCGCGGGGGAATATGGCGCTCAATCCTTTTGGGACCGGCAGATACCATCAGGGAAGTCTACCGGAACCGCCTGATTTCAGATGCATTTTTCATTGCCGCCTATTTAATGATCTGCTTATCCCACTTTGCGCTCTTTTTGGTTTACAGGCAGCGGATACCAGAACTCTATTTCAGTTGCCTCTGCCTGATTATTGCAGTTCGTACCGGGTTCACCGGTGAACACTTGCTGCTTTGTGTGACTGGTACCTGGAACTGGAATTTTCAGTTTACAATTACAGGCCTGACTGTTGTTGCCGTGCTGCCTGTATTTTTAATGTTCATTGATAAAATCGTTCCCAAGCTGTATTCACCTGTCGTATTAAAGATAGTACAAGGGATCGGCTTGATCTATGCCGGTCTGCTGATTTTTACGCCGGTGGCTTTCTGGTCGCCGCTGATGAAGCCTTACCAGGCACTGATCGTATTCGCGATGTTACACCTGTGTTTTGTCATTGGAAAGGCTGCGGTAAGAAAAGTCCGATATGCAAGAGCTGTCCTGTTGGGGTGTATGATCGTTGTTGCCACCGTAATTAACGATGTCCTGCTGGTGAATCATATAATCGAAACCGGGTACATGTTATCTTACGGTCTGATCCTGTTTATAATCATACAATCGTTTTTGCTGTCAAAAACGTCTTTACATGCTTTAAAAGAAAAAACAATTTTGTCACAGCGCCTGGTCCAAATGGAGAAATCGCAAAACCAGGCCGTGGAAAAAGAACGTTTCCGGATCTCAAGGGAACTTCATGATGAAGTGGCCCAGGTTTTCAGTCTGATCCGGTACCAGGTGACCTCCAAACGGAACGGGGCTTCCGGGCTGCCACTGGAACCGCTTTGCCGGGTCTGCAAGGATCTCGTGGAGAAGAACCGACAGATTGTTAAACTGTCAGACAAGGGGAACCTGAAAATAAGACAGGTCATGAATGACCTCTACCCGCCGGAACTCGAGGCATTCGGTCTTGCTGCAGCCGTTGAATCCCATATTTTTGAAATAAGTCGGAAAACAAGTGTACAGGTTGCTTTTAAACAGATGGAAAAGATTCCCAGGGGAGAAAAGAGCAAAGAACTGGCCGTACTCAGAATTATCCAGGAAGCAATTTCAAATATGGTCAAACATTCCAGGGTCGATTCAGCCGAAATCGCCATTGGAAAAAATGAAGAATCGGTCTGGTTCCAGGTGTCGGATGAAGGGTGCGGGTTTCAATTCGAAAACAAAATGAAGCGCTTTGACACTAAAGGACGTGGGCTTTTCTTTATCCAGGAACGGGCCCGGCAGATCCACGGCACCATTAATATTCATTCGGCACCATCGGAAGGAACACAAATCTTTTTAGTGTTGCCGATATCCGACTGGTGTAGTGGTACCCCTTAAAACGTATCTTTAACCCCTGCAAAATAGTTGACAGAAATGCTCTCCTTTAAATCAGGCATTTTTAACCCCGGTTATCCGCACAAACCCTGATAGACTTTTTTATTGAATTATATAGAATGAAATAGAACAGGGTCAGTATCATTCCAAGTAAAAAAATGTATCTAATAAGGAGAAAAAAATGAAAAAATTATTATTACTAATTTGTTTTCTTTTCACATTTTCCTCAACCCTTTGTTTCGGAGGAGAAAAAGACGGTCATGATGCTTATTTCGATGCTTTTACCGGCCATAAGTACATTAAGGTTGATAACAACACTTATGCCGAGTATTCACAAAAAGGAAAATTTTTAAAAAATGTTCCTTCTGATTTACCGCTTTTGGTTAAAAGTTCAAATATTTACCCCATTCCGAACAATGGCTATATCCTTTATGAAAAAGCCTCTTGTGGAATATCGGAACACAAATCTCTTTCTAAGGATACTGATCATCCAAAAGGCTGGAAAGCAAAGAAGATTTTGGTCTCCTTAAATTAGAAAAATACTTCTCCAATTATGGGATGGATATCATTGCCGTTTTAAAATTTAAAACTGGGCACCTCCAAATGATACCATCCCTTTTTCATAATTATTTTAGATATTTCGACTTCTTACGAGATTGTCAAATCTTGGGTCAGATTTTTAATCTGTAGCTTATACGAGGAATAAAATCATGATATTCTCAATAAAAGCCAAAGAAAAAGAAAACATTGCTGAAATTGAACTTCAAGGGGAAATAGATACCAATGTCACGCCTCATTTTAGGGACAAACTCCTTCTGGTTTGTAATAAAGATATCAATAAGGTGATTGTTGTTCTTTCCCTTGTTACTTTTATGGATTCTTCCGGAGTTGCAACCATGGTCGAAGGTCTTAAATGGAGCAAAAAAGAAGGAAAATCATTTGTTCTCAAGAATGTCGGTCCAAATGTCAGAAATGCACTTATTCTTACAAAACTTGAGACTGTTTTCAAAATCATGCCTGATTCCAATAATTCTGAATGTTTTAGCTAAGGATCTGCTCCAAAATTACTTGATCTTTTGTTTTCAAAATACCCAGTCTTTTAAGGGGTTTTGGAAATAATTTAGATCAAGTTATTTTGTAACGATTCCTAACACCATTGCCTGGAAACAAATATCAGATTAATGCTTCAGTAAAAAATCTTATCTTTCATGGCGCACATCTCACTTACATGTATGCCGGGCGTCAAGGCTTATTATAATAATATACGTTTACCCTCTTTCGGACTGACAGAGTGTCTTGATTTTATAGGAGAACGCTGATAACTATTCCGCCCTGCTGCCGGATCGAATGGTTTCGGAACAGCAACTAAATTTTTTATAAACCAACGGCGGTCACAGCACCCGCCTTAACAAAACTGGAGGTTTTCATTGAACGAACTGCTATGGATGGCCATGCTGGCCGTCAACTTTGTATTCATCATTATTTCGTATCGACTTTTCGGCCGTATGGGCCTGTTTGCCTGGGTTCCCCTGGCCGCTGTGGTGGCCAACATTCAGGTGCTCAAACTGGTGGAACTCTTCGGCATCACCGCCACTCTCGGCAATATTGTCTATGCCTCGTCTTTTCTGGTCACGGATATCCTGTCCGAGATATACGGAAAAAAGGAGGCCAGAAAAGCGGTCTTTATCGGACTTTTTTCCCTGGTGGCCATGACCGTGCTGATGAACCTGGCGCTTGCCTTCGGCCCGGCCCCGGACGATTTCGCCCAGGAGAGCCTTGCCACCATTTTTGGCTATATGCCCAGGATCGCAGGCGCCAGCCTTCTGGCATACCTGTTGTCACAGACCCATGATGTCTGGGCCTTTGAATTCTGGCGGAACCGCTTTCCCTCCGTCCGTTTTCTATGGCTGCGGAACAACGCCTCCACCATGGTCAGCCAGTTCATCGATTCAACGGTCTTTACCCTCTTGGCCTTCTGGGGGGTCTATCCTGCTGCTGCCCTGATCGAGATCTTCTGGACCACCTATCTGTTGAAATGGGTTGTGGGCGCAGCTGATACCCCGTTTATCTATCTTGCGCGGCACTGGTTTGACAAAGGAAAGATTCCGGGGCGTTAATTTTTCAGGGGGCCGTTCCTGATTATAGCGCGTTCTCTTTTTGGCTTTGTTCTTGACTTTAGACCCTGGTTTGTCAGATACAAAGACGATCTTGTTTAAGGGAACACATCTATGGTGAAGGCCTTCGTGCCGAGTTCTGATATAACTCGGCACGTAAATGGGTTACATACCTTTGCCAAATGGACAATGAGGGTGGACACATTCAGGACAATCCATGCATAAACCGCCGTGCCCGATAAAGGCCAGTTCTTTTTTCCCGATGTGCTCTCCAATTAATACCCTTGGCAGGATCAAATCCAAAACTGTAACTCTATGATGAAGCCCACAGGCGGGAACGCCTAAGATAGGGGTTTCTCCAATATAAGCCACCATAAACATGGCACCCGGAAGGGCTGCTGCACCATAATGCATTTCCCTGGCACCGGCCTGGTGTATTCCTTTACGGGTAACATCATCAGGGTCAACACTCATGCCTCCACTTAAAAGAATAAGGTCACAGCCATTATCTATGTGTTTCTCAATGGCCTGCTGAATAAGGGATTCATCATCTGGAGCAAACACAATTTCTGATACAGTCGATCCAAGCTTTTCAATTTTCCTATTTAATATCGGAGCAAATTTATCGTCAATGAGACCATTAAAAACTTCATTCCCTGTGATAATAATACCAACTATTGAATTTTTAAGTTTATGTACGGAAACGGTGCCCCCATTTTGTCGGGCAATAGCGGCTGCACGTTCAACAGGGGGCCTTTTCATTACTAGAGGGATTGCTCTTGTGGCAGCAACCTGCTGGCCTTTTTCAACCAGGGTATAGCTGTGAAGTGAAGCGCACATGGCTTCATCTACCATGTTAAACGATGCCAGGTTCGCTTTGTCTACAACCAATAATCCATCGGTTTCAGCATAAAGGCAGATCTTTCCTTCCTTTGGATCATCTTTCCATGTAACGCCGGTGCCTGCAAGACCATTAGCCAGGATAGATGCAGCCTGGTTTTCGTGAATTTCATCTTCTTCAAGATTGATAAGATAAAGATGATTTTTCCCCAGTTTCTGCAAGTGACAGATATCGTCATCACATACCGTATGGCCTTTTCTAAAAGCAGCTCCTTTAAATTCACCCGGCCTGATTTCAGTAATGTCATGGCTTAATGTTTCACCAACAGCATCTTCGACACGGATTTTTTTAAACACGTTAGCCTCTCCTTTATAAATAACTTTATAGTGATCAATTCTATAGGGGGGTGTTCAATGCCGTCCCTTTTTTAAGACCAGATTGAATTTTACCATCTTTTCCATTCAATGGAGACCAGTCCATCCCGGGCCAGGAAATTTCCATGGCGTTTGAGAAGTAACAATTTCCACTGCAGGGTTTACAAAGCTTTTGCCCTTTTTTTTCAATTTCCCTGCCGTCACGAATAACCTGTCCACATTGGTTACATGTTGTTTTTTGTTTTGTAGGACCGGGAAGATCAAATTTACCGATATTTACATGAACTTTCTGAACCCTGAAAAGTACGCTGTCCGGCATTCTTTTATATGCTAAAATCTGTCTTTGAGATTTACCATCCACTTCGGGTGCGTATATATCGGAAAGATCCCTTGATTCTTCTGTGGAAATGATGCGAAATGATTGATCCGTGGCTAAGTTGATAAATGTTGCTGCCATGATACCATAATCCATGAATTTCAGGCTTCTTCGCCCAAGTTTGACACCGGTAACATAAGCCACCGCATCAGCCGTACAGCGATCCATTTCTATATAAACAAGAAGCTTTTTGATCTGTTCTCGATTTTTTGGATTATCAAGATTGATGAGGCTACACCCCAACATTGCCATCCGAACGCCTACAACTTGCCCGGGGCAAAGATGCCCATGCGTCTTTGCCGACTCTTCAAGTAAAGATTCAAAAGATTCCATTTGCATCCTTTAGGTCTGGGTTGCAGGAATAGAGATACTTTCCAGGTACTCAAGCTCTTCTGCAATAAAAATCCTGGTGGCCTTTGCAAGATTACGATAAAATTGGGTTCCGGCATGCTCGATCACACAATCGGTGAAATCGGGTATCCATATATTCAAATGATCGTTATGAAATGATTTTTGGTGGTATAGTATCTCCTGTGCCTGTTCAGGTATATTGGACTGAATACTTTCAATTTCTTTAAAAATTAAAAAAAACATAAATTCCAGTTCGGCAGTAATATGGTCTGGAACTTCCTTAAAATTATTAGAAATATCTAAACCAAAATTTTGATATCTTTTTTGGACGTCCATAGTCGAATCACCCATGACTTTGCGTTCCTTTTCAATATAGACAGATCCATAAGGAGGAGCCGGCATACTGTAAGGTCCGATAAAAAGTCTTGTAAACTCAACCTTTAGCAGCTCGAGATCACAGCCTTGATCCAGTTCAGCCTGCATGCATTGTATATATGATACCGCTTCTGAATTCAGGTTTGACAACTGATCTGACAAAGTCGCAAGGTTCGTAAAAGTGTCGTCTTCGGGCATACGATAATAATTTGCTAAACTGCTGTAGATATCCTGCCTCGCTGTTTCCTGGGATACAATGTTTTGAATATCCATACAAATTCTCCTTTATAATTTTCCGGATAAATGCTGATTTTTTCATCCGGGTAAGGTGGTTCGCCCGGATGAAAAAAATCAACCACAGGTCACGCTTATAAAAAGCTGCGTTAGATGATTAAGCTGGTTTTGACTCTAATTTTAAAAACCGTTCTCCCAGAGAGAATAAGAGCAACATAACAGCAACGGATAACATAAAAACGATCCACTCCCAAATACTTGGGAAATACGAAATCACATCAGGAAACTGTTCTGCTTTTGGTCCGACAGGACGGCTCTGGCCGGCCAAGAGAATTTCCATGTGCATCGCAAGCGTTCCCACAAGTACAAGAGCTGAGGTAAGTATCCTTGTACTCTGATTGTAACGAAGAGCAGGTATGGAAATCAAAATAAACGGCAAAAACAGGCCTAAAATAATTTCTGTATTTATACCGGCAATACTCCCGAACACCTGTGCATATTTATGATAGTTTAAAAATTCCGGTACGACCGTAGATCCTTCAATAAAAAACTTGATGAGCGTGAGGATAATGACAGCACCGAGGGAGCCTGTGAAAATTCTTGTTAACTCTCTGAATAAAGAATTTGTCTTGTCTGAAATACCGTTACCCGTAATCTTGGCATGAATCAAGTTGTAAAACAGGCAAAGTGCTGAACCGCTTAATATCGCCATAAACAGGCAATATATGGACATTACCGGCCCAAAGTAAGTCACTCGTGATTCCGTGAGCCCAAAAACAGACCCAATCATTAATGGAGCAATTAAAGCACAAAGAAAAGATATTTTCCCTAAACGTTTACTTGTTGCACTGTTCCAATCTCCTGCATGAAGCCGCCAGAATTTCAAGGCCAATACAACCAACTCCAGACTGTAAATGGCGCCCATCCACCAAATAGGAGAACTGAGGTTCGGCGAAAGCAGAATATAAACCATGTGCAGGACATTTCCAAGTTCCAGGCCGATGGAAATAAAACCTGCAACAAGTGTTGCTATTGCCAGGAAGATCAGTCGTTTGGCAAAAGGTTCATATCTTTTCACCCCAAAGACCAGAGGTATTGCCGCCAGCAACGTTAACCCTGAGCTGGTTAAAGCAAAATAGATATAAACACCCAAAGGCAGAGACCAGATCAGGACATCATTGGCATTAAAAAGATGGTGACCTTCTGTAAGGATTTTAAAGGCTGCAAACAATCCGATAAGAATTGCAACGCCTAAAAGGCCAAGCCAGGTAAAAAATAATCCGTTTGAAGTTTTTGATTGATTCATTAGATACCTCCTTTGCTTGGCTGGTAGTTTGCCGGGTTAAAATCCCTAATATAGAACACATGGGGTTCTGTTCCTATCTGCTCTCTAAGTCGGAATGGCCTGAACTTACCCAGCAGTTGTCTGACTTTACTGTTTGGATCATTGAGATCACCGAAGATCCTTGCATCTGCCGGACAGGCATCCACACACCTCGGCAGTTTTCCTTTTTTTAATCTGTGATCACAAAAAGTACATTTCTCTACAACGCCTTTTGGGCGAATCCCGGGCAGTGTGTCTTCTCTTTCGGGGTTATAATAGGGTATGGTTTTACCACCGACTTTTTCTACCTCTTCCTTGGGTGACGTCGTTCCTTCCAAAACTTTTTCAGAATTTTTCCAAGGTTTGTGGGGATAGGTCCAGTTAAAATAGATGACGCCATAGGGGCAGTTAAATTCACAATATTTGCAACCAATACATTTTTTGGGATTATGCATGGTTATCCCATTTTCCAACTTATGCATTGCACCGGTTGGACATCCCCTTACACAGGGAGCATTTTCGCAGTGGTTACAAAGAGTTGGAATATAGTGATACCGAACATTGGGAAAGACCCCGGACGTTTCTGTAATTTTATTTGACCAATAAATACCATCGGGTACGTTGTTTTCATTCCTGCAGGAAATACTGCAAGCGCTGCATCCGACGCATCTTTGAAGATCTATGACCATTGCATATCTTGGCATTCTTTATACCCCCTTAAATTTTTTCGATTTTGATCCGAGTCACACCGTAATATGCCGTGGCCCCACTTAATGCTTCGTACTGTGCCGGAATGATGTCGTTACTGCTGCCGCCGCGCGGTACTTTCCCAAATTCTTTCGATGCAAGACGGCCATAGACCCAGTGCCCCTGCCCGTAGCATTTTGCAACAGTACCGGGCCTGACACCTTCCCATAGTTTTGCAGTGCAGGTAAGGCTGCCGGTGGGAGAGGTCACTCTGATCTTATCCCCGTTTTCGATATTGATTCTTTTTGCATCTAAGGGATTAATTTTTGCGACATCGTCCCAAGCCTCATCCCCGGGATCAATGTCCTTGAAATCATAGTACCAACTGCAGTTTGCAGAGCGCCCTTCCCGATTCAACCGGGACTTATGATCAACATGGACAAAGGGATATTCTTTTTCATCTCCCAGGGTAAACGGGGCTTCATAGTGCGGGACAAATGCCATCTCACCTCTTGCAAGATAATTGGTGATTTTCATGACCTCATCTACGGTTGTTTTATGTTTATGGGCATGTTTTTCCAAGGCCGCTTTAAGGGTTTCACTGTAAAACTCGAATTGTTTGGTCTTGGTTTTCATCTTACCCCACCTTTTACGGAAGGGATAAGGGGCCGAATTCCAAACCCCTTTTTCAGCCAGAGCTTTCCAGCCGTTGAACTTATCACCGCCTTTGTATTGAGCAGGGTCCCAAAGTTGTTGCGTTGCATATTTCAATGCGTAAAGAGCAAATTCGTTATCATTGGTTGGCGCTTTGCCGGTTTCAGGGTCTTTGTAGGTTTTGTAATGGTTTAAAAGATTATCAAAACCCTTTTCAGCGAGTTTTTCAGCAATGAGCCAGGGTATTTCAGTTTCATCAGTTTTATAATCCCATACATTGTCAATGATAGGCTGCATAAGTGTGACGTGTCGGTACCCATTGCCATGCGATTTGACATACCCCCATTTTTCAAACATATGATGGGTATCCGGCAGCAGAATATCGGCAAACCATGAAAATTCTGATGCGTTTGTCGTGATGTGGGTCAGGAATGGGATTTTGGATAACGCTCTTTCCCATCGTTCCGGCTGAGGGGCTGAAAAAGCAAAATTGTTCATATAGGCAATGGCAACTTTGATCTCATTGGGATCTTGGTTGAGTATCCCTTCTGCAGCATTGTTGGTGATTACGGCACTGCCTGGTTTCCCTTTTTTAATGCAGGGGAATTGGAGTCGCCCTCTTTGATCAATTTTCTTGTGTTTCTTTCCCTTTTTGGCGATATCATCCATGAAATCATCGGGTTTGGGGAATTTTTTAGTATATTCCTTGTTGGCCTTAAGGGTACCGCCAACATTATCAACCGCTCCCACAAGACCGTTAAGCGCATGAACAGCCATGGCTGTAAACCCACCCCTTACCTGCATACAGGGCCCGCCGCCCAACCATGAAATGGCATGGGGAGCAGCTTTCCCATACTCAGTAGCGACTCGCCTGATCTGATCTGCTTCAAGGCCGGTAATGCTGGCTGCCCATTCCGGTGTCTTATCGTTCAGTTCAAGATTCCACCATTTGACCACCCCATGGGTGAACTTTTCTTCAAAAAGCGCGTCATCAACCTGTTGACCTCTTACGAAAAGATTTTTCCCATCAATGAAATCACCAACAAATGGTTTATACCAAAGCCCTTCTGTTAAAAGAACATGGGCGATGGCGACTGCAAGTGCACCATCCTCACCTGGCTTTGCCGGTAGCCATTCGTCAGCTTTGGCCGCTGTTGCAGATAGTCTTGGTTCAACGATTGCTATGGTGGCCCTGGCAATGGCGTCGCCCCAAACCTTAGAATAATAGGATACCTGCCGGTTGGCTGCCAGAGGATCAGCACCCCATAAAAGGATGTATCGAGCGTTGGTTACATCATATTGCCGATAGTCCCAAAGCCCTTCAGTATAATAGGGTCCAAATTTTTCAGCTTCTGCACACAGGGAGGAATGAGAGATATTATTGGGAGAACCAATAATTTTGGTCATTCTGTCATACAGCACATCCCTCATATAAGAATAACGCCCCCGCATCAGCATATACTTGTGCGTCTCACCGTCATTTCTCAATTCCATTATTTTATCGGCAATTGTGTCGAGTGCTTCATCCCAGGATATGGAGACAAATTTAGGGTCTTCATTTCGACCTTTTTTCGGATTTGTCCGCTTCATGGGTGTTTTAATTCGATCCGGATCATAAACCTGCTGTAATGCTAAATGAGACCTAGGACATCCTGCACCCAAATTTACTTTAGAGTGCGGATTTCCTCTGACTTTGACCGCTCGGCCGTTAATCACATAGACTTGCGAGGAGCACCATGAGGTACAACCCTGACAAGTTGCCGGAAGCCATTTCCCCTGATCTTTCCCTGAACTTTTCGTTGCAACGGCCAGTGCCTTCATCTGGGGCAGCATACTGCCGCCAAGTGCCACAGCAGCGCCGGTTGCTGCGGTTGTTTTCATAAAGGACCGACGTGACAATCCTTTATTCTTCAGAAAATTAGAAATCAGGGATATTGATTTTCTCTTTTCCATTTTCCCTCCCTTTAAAATGGTTACTATTAACGTTCTTCATCATTTTTATTAGGCAGATTTGAATCCAATTCAATATCAATACATCTGAGCCAATAAAGCAGCTCTTCATAATCTAATGGTTTGGTTAAACAGGCATAAATATGGTAGCAGATGGCATCTTTCAACTCAGGATGGAATCGATCCTTGGACATGCACAAAAAATAAATATGAGGATATTCAATCGTTAATTCCCGGATAGTACGATTATCAATGCTGATAGAATCCAAATCCAGAATAACGCAATTGCAGGGGGTGTTTGTCAGTTCTTTGTTTAGGTTTTCAATGCGCTCAATTAAATGTGATCTATAATTGTTTTTTGATAAAATAGTATCTATCTGATTTAATTCTTTTGATTTTTTGCTTATTAAGATCACCTTTTTTTCCATGTTATTGCTCCAAGGGCTTTTCAGCATAGATAAAAATTGATTTCCGGCTAAACAATGGCCTTATAGAGAGCAACTAGTATGCCATGGAAATAAATGGTAACCTTTTTGGGTCTAATTGCTAAAAGGGAAAAGGGGGGATGTACCTAGGACAGTAACTGCTCTATTGGTTTTTTATATGGATAGAAAAAAAGAGATTGCGACTCTTGTCATGAGCACCAATATGAATGGGTAAATCGTCCGGATTTCGGACAATATATGTTGACAAAGTTAAATATATGTATTATTTCAGTGTGTTATAGATATCCGAAAAGCGGACGTAAAAAAAGGTGTCCGGACAATTTGTAAAATTTCAGACAGTTTCGGGATAGGCGGCCTTATCTTTTGATGGAAACTTTGTCGTTTTTTTAGAAAAAGCACCGGTATCGAGCCTTAATTAGAAACATGGCATATGATTTGCTCATATTTATCTTTAAACTTAATATTTTTAGGGTGTACATATGGGAAAAATTAAAAACAGGGTGTTTTTGTTGTTGGCTTTTCTATTAATACTATTAGGTTTTGGGTGTGAAAAAAACAGTGAGTATCAATTTGTAAATCTAAGCGAAAAATTAGAGCCGGAAAAACAAAACTCGTATATGTCAGATTCAAAACGACTTCGGGTTGCTGTCGCTGCAATGGTCTCACCAAAAGAAACCCTTGTGTATTATGAAGAACTGTTAAATTATATCGGCCGGGAGGTTGGGTATGAGATTATTTTAACCCAACGAAAAACTTACTCGGAAGTGAATGAACTCTTCCCCAAGCGATTAATTGATCTGGCATTTGTTTGTTCCGGTCCCTATGCAAATGAACAAGAAAAATATAAATTTGAAGGCCTGGCCACACCCATTGTCAGGGGGGAACCATATTATCAATCTTATCTAATTGTGAAAAAAAACTCTTCTTACAATTCTTTGGAAGATCTTCGAGGGAAAATATTTGCCTTTACTGATCCTGATTCCAATACCGGCACTTTAGTACCCCGTTATTGGTTATTTCAAAAAAATGAAACACCTGCATCCTTTTTTGATCGCATCACTTACACCTATAGCCACGACAACTCAATTCTCGCAGTAGCCAAGGGGCTTGTAGATGGGGCTGCTGTGGATGGACACAAATGGGAATTCTATAATGCGAAAAATCCCTATTTTACATCCAAAACCCGTGTAATTAAAAAATCAGATAACTTTGGAAGCCCTCCTTTGGTTGCCTCTTCATTTTTAAACCCTCAATTAAAAACAAAAATTCAAAATATCGTATTAACTATGCATAAAACTGATGATGGTGGAAAAATACTTGAAAATTTAATGATAGATCGGTTTAAGTCACCAAAAGAAGAGTGGTACAAAAACGTTCAAGCAATGTATTCAAAGGTTCGTCAAACACAGTGATACCTTTTTCAATGAATATTAAGTTCTTTAAAAGTCTTAAGGGAACGCTTCTTTTGACGATGGCGCTTCTAATTATTTTTACGGGCATAGTTGTTTCCCAGATTGTTATTCGAAATTATAGTACAAACCTTTTAACGGGAGCCGTTGCAAGGGCAGAAAATATTGCTCATAAACTGTCTTTAGATGTCACTGATAAGATTCTGGTTAATGATCTTGTGGCTGTGCAAAAAATATTAGACGATCAATTGCAAAGCGAATCATCAGTTTCATATCTTTTTATTCTCAATAATCAAAA
>PIVQ01000735.1 GCA_003354055.1 Desulfobacteraceae bacterium
ACGACTCCTGTTATCTTGGCCGGTGGAACGATATCTATGAGTCTCCCAGGCAGTTGCTTGAAACCGTGAATACCGGCGGTCTGGTTGAAATGGACCGGAATAAGGAAAAGGGCATGTGCTGCGGTGCCGGCGGTGCCAGAATGTTCATGGAAGAAACCATTGGTGAGCGGATCAACAATGTCAGGGCCCAACAGGCCATTGACACGGGTGCCGAGACTGTGGCAGCTTCCTGCCCCTTCTGTGCCACCATGCTAAATGACGGGATCATGGAGACCGAGAAAAAGATACCGGTCAAGGATATTGCCGAAATTATTGATGAAGCAACCGAATAATAATCGGGATACTGCCCGGGGACGGATATTCCCGGGCAGGCATTCCAAAGACAATGGAAGGGGAACATCATGAAACTACTTGTTGCCTATGACAGCGCCTTTGCCGACAACATGCTGGATCAGGCCGTGAAAATTGCCAAGGCCTTTGATGCTTACGTCTATCTTGTCAGAACCTGTTCTTCAGAGGCTGGCGAGCAGGACATTGCAAAACTGGAGCATCTGCTCAATGAGGTGCGTAGGGAGGCCTTTAAAAAAGAGGGTATCAAAAGCGAATCCCGTATTCTGATCCGCGGTATGGAACCGGGGGAGGACCTTGTCCAGTTTGCCCGGGAAAAAGAAATCGACCAGATCATCATCGGGGTTCAAAAGCGGTCCAAGGTGGGTAAGCTCATGTTTGGCTCAATTGCTCAGTATATTATCCTTGAGGCTCACTGCCCGGTCTTATCAGTAAAATAAAACGGTCCGGTAGTTACCCCATCTGTTGAATAAAAAAGACCTGGAGGCAGGGAAGGAAGGAAATGCCATGATTCAGACAAGACTCAGATACAAAATTCTGCTCGGAGTATTTGCATTGGTTCTAATGGTCAGTATCGCCATTACAGCCGTGGTTTCCTTCCTCGTCACACGCCAGAACAAAGATGCAGTTCATCTTTCCCTGAACAAAACACTGACGGTTATCCGGGATTCTGTTTCGGAAACCCAAGGGTCTTTTGCCGCCGCCATTCAGCATATGGCGACCGCCAATAAGCTGGGTGATGATGTTAAATTCCTCGGTGAGTTCAGGGATGGTGATCTGTCCCTGACCGGTAACTCATATGCCAATGTGGGAAAGGCCATTACCAATGCAGGTATTGTGGATGATCTGCTCCGGGTGAGGGTATATGGTTTGGACGGAACCCTGGTTTGTTTTTTTGAAAAATCGGGGGATACGTCTTTTTTGATGGGATTCCTGCATAAGGGTGCCTATCATTTTCGATCGTTCAAGGAGGGGGATGCCTATGATCAAATCGAAATGACAAAGGGGCTAAGTGTCGAAAATACGAAACTTACAGGTTCCTATGAGAGTCGCATCCCCACAGCATCAACCGCCGGATTTACAACGGCAGGCGGTCATATCAGCCTGGAAACCCTGGTGCCGGTCTATGCCAATGTATACAACCAGGAAACCGAGCAGAGTGAACCAAAGCAATTCGGTTTTGTTGCGGCGGTTAAACAGCTTGACCATACCTTTGTCAGACGTATGGGTCAGATCATTGATATGGAGATGAACCTTTTTGTGGGTGAACGCTTTTCTGCCGGAGATCTCAAACTATATGAGACTGTTGATCTGGCAGATATCCCGCAAAAGGCAGGTTCCGGATGGGACATTACAAAACAGGACTTTTATTTCAACGATATTTCCCTGGATACGACTCAATATTTTCAGGGTTTGATACCTCTGTATAGATCTGTCGACCGCATCGGCGGTCTCCTCGTTCTTCAGTCCGATGCCATGGTAAAGGCAAATACCCGGCAGATGGTATTAATGATCAGCCTTGTGGCTTTGGTCTGTGTTGTTTTGGTTGTCCCGCTGGCATGGCTGGCTGCAGGCCGCGTGGTCAACCCGTTGATCCGTATTGTTGACAAACTCAAAGACATTGCTGAAGGCGAAGGGGATCTCACCACCCGGTTGGAAGTGACGGGCAAAGATGAAATCGGGCAGGTCGCCCAGTGGTTCAACACCTTTATTGACAAGATTCACGCCTTAATCCGTGATGTGGATAAAAATGCAGATCAGTTGAATCAGTCTTCTTCTACCCTGGCTCAGGTCTCACAGGTCATGGCACAGGGCGCAGGACAGACATCGGAACGGTCGGGTTCCGTGTCAGCTGCCAGCGAGGAGATGAGTGCATCCATGAATTCTGTGGCCACAGCCATGGATCAGGCGTCCGCGAATATGGGCACGGTCGCGGCAGCAACCGAAGAGATGACCAACACCATAAGTGAGATTTCCAAGAACACGGTAACGGCAAAACAGATCACCGATACTGTGGTGGAGAAGACAGAAGGAGCCTCAGTTCAGGTCGGAGAACTGGGCGCCTCTGCCGATGAAATAGGTCATGTGGTGGGCGCCATTACGGATATCTCCTCCCAGGTTAATCTGTTGGCCTTGAATGCCACAATTGAAGCGGCAAGAGCTGGGGAGGCCGGCAAGGGGTTTGCCGTGGTGGCCAATGAGATCAAGGAACTTGCCGCCCAGACCGCAGACGCCAGCAAAGAAATTAAGGAAAAGGTGGAAAATATAAGAAGCTCCACTGACCTTACGGTCACCCAGATCAATGAGGTGTCCGATGTGGTGAATCAGGTGAACGAGATCGTTGTGATGATTGCCTCGGCAGTGGAGGAACAGGCCGCCACCACCCAGAATATATCTGAAAACATTGCCCAGGTAACCCAGGGGGTGGACCAGGTGGGTGAAAATATTACCCAGAGTTCGGCTGTTGCAACTGAGATTGCAAATGATATTGCAAAGGTGTCTGAAACAGCAGGCGAGATGACGGAAAACAGCACCACTGTGGATACCCGCTCAAAGGAATTGTCCGATCTGTCGGAGCAGCTGACAGCCATTGTAAAAAAGTTTAAAATATAAGTTATTAAATCAAGGGATTGCCCCTTGCAGATCGATAGTTTTTCATCGATTCAAGGGGTGTTTTATAACTAAGGAATCGTTACAAAATAACTTGATCTAAATACCCTGAAGGGCAGAAACTTGTTTCCAAAACCCCTTAAAAAACTGGGTATTTTGGAAACAAAAGATCAAGTAATTTTGGAGCCGATCCTAAAGTAGAAAAAGGGAGTGTGTGTGTGATGAAAGACAGGTTTGATACCGACTACAAGGTCGGGCAGGACAATACTAAAAAATGGGGCATGGATATCCATGGACCGGTTTTTTTTATTGCTGCAGCCGTTGTAATCGTTTTTATCATCTTAACTTTGATGAACCCAGTGGACGCCAAAAAGCTCTTTGACAGTTCCAAGACCTGGACCATTCAGAATTTTGACTGGTTTTTTATGATTTCAGGGAATTTATTTGTTCTTTGCTGTTTAGCTCTGATCGCATTACCGTACGGGAAAATTCGTTTGGGCGGTCAGGATTGTAAACCGGATTTTACCCGTATGTCATGGTTTTCCATGCTGTTTGCAGCCGGCATGGGCATCGGTCTTATGTTCTGGAGTGTCGCTGAACCGGTTGCCTACTATACAGATTGGTGGGGAACGCCCTTAAA
>PIVQ01000736.1 GCA_003354055.1 Desulfobacteraceae bacterium
AGCAGCAGGCAGGGCCTTTTAGCTCCCGACAGTTCCTTGAGTAAATCATCCAGGGCAGACGCGGTATCTGCATTGAGGATACCGTCGAGGGTAATGATATCCACCTTGTCTTTTTTTGTCTGGGTAATGCTTAGTGTTTTCATGGGTAATTGCCTTGTCTCCTTAAACCCGTTTGAATTCCATTCTGATCATAAAATGCGTTTAACCGGCATTTTTGACCATGTGCAGACAGTTGTTAACACCGGGTGCCACTGTGTATTTGACTTCATCCATGATTTTCTTTATTAAATGAACCCCTAAGCCCCCGCGAGACAGATTCCGGAGATACTCTTCCTTGTCCACCGGGGACAGCTCTTCGATATTGAAGGACTGTCCCTTTTCCCCTTCATCAATAATATCGATGATAATCTTGTCCCGGGCCAGGGTAAAATTCACCAAAATCATCCCGGTTTGGTCCATTTTATAAGAGTGGCTGATGACGTTGGTGCAGGCCTCATCCATGGCAAGTCCTATGTCGTCCAGATTTTCCTCGGTAAATGAGGTCACATAGGCGGCAACCCGGGTTGATACCATACGAATCAACTCCAGATGGGAGGTGTGGCTGGGAAAGGTAAACTTCAAATTGGCTTCGGTTTCCAGGGTAATGGTCCGGATGGTCGCAGGGTCCAACCCCAGAGCGCTCCCCTCACTTGCCATAAATGCCATTAGTTCATCAAGCTCATTCTTCAACAGCATGGCAGGGTTCCTCCTTTTTATTGTTGTCAATTTCATTGTTTATGGGTTGTTTCTTTAAAACAATCATGGTGATGTCGTCGGTCTGGGCCGCTGTTCCCGAGAATGCCCTTACCTGATCATGCAGTTCCTGTGATATCTTTTCAGCCGACAGATGACGTAAGTCGTTGAGCCGGCGAATCATCCGGTCTTCACCAAACATTTCTCCGGCTTGATTTTCCGCATCAGTGAGTCCGTCCGTATAGACAAAGAGGAGGTCTCCGGGTTGCATCTCAACGGATTCCTGAACCAGCCGCTCGTCAAAAATATCGGCATGGAGATTTGAAAAGGGATATCCGGACGGTTTTAAAAACAAAATTTCTCCGTCTTTTTCACGGATCAGAATAAAGGGTTCATGCCCGGCACTGGCATAGGTCAGATTTCCGTTTGTTAAATCAACAACCACATATCCCATGGTGAGGAAATGGTTGGCATGAAATTCTTTTTTCAGACTGTGATTTAAAGCGCATAACAGCATGGTAGGAGATGTCTGAAGCGCTTCCTTGTCCCGAAGAAGAACCCGGGTGATATTGGCGTACATGGCGGCGGAAACCCCTTTTCCGGACACATCGGCCACCACTAACACTGCATATCGGTCGTCAAGAACCAGGGTATCCAGATAGTCACCGCTCATCTCCCGGGCCGGATGGAACCGGGCTGCCAGTTCAAATCCTTTCAGATCAGGAAGAATCTCGGGCGTACAGGCCTTTTGGATGATTGCTCCGGCATCCAGTTCCCCCTGTATTCTGGCCTGGGTCTCCATTTCTCTTGCAGCCTTGGACAAATTTCCGATCATCTGGTTGATAGCATCGGTCACCCGGTCCAGCTCATCTTCAACCTTATTTTTTTTCCGGTCCAGTTTCAGGAACCGATCCTCTTTTTTCATGCCCAATTTTTTCAAATCCAGATTCTGTGCGAATTCCGCCATGGTATTCAGGTGGCGGGTCACCAGGTGACGGAGAATGAAAAGGATGAAAAAAGAAACCACAAAGGTTTTCACGGCCTGGCTTCCCAGAATGATAAGCACCCGTTCTTTGATCCGCTGATACACAGCTTCCAGGCTGGCGGTAATCAAAATGGTGCCTAAATATTCATTCTCTTCTATCCTGGGCAATTCAAACTGATGGGTGATGGAAAAGGTTTTAGTCTCCTCTCCTGCGCGATAATCAGTCGTTTCTGTGACGATTTCAATATATTCAAGGTCCGGCAAGGCCAGGATTCCCCCCATGAGATTCTGAATCTGTTCGTCGTTAAAATTCCATACCGCAACGGAGATGGTTCTGGCATGGCTGATCTCCACTTCCAGCAACCGGATCCGGATATCGTTTACATCCTTTTTATAATCCACTGCAATCTGAAAAATCGTGGCGCACAGGGTGACAATAGAACTACACAAAAGTATATAGACCAATAACCTGAAGGTCAGTGGATAATCCCGGTGGTAGTGCTTGAATACTTTGGCAGGGCTTCTCACCATCTTTCCTCATATCCGGTTACAACGGTTGTAAGACGATAAGGTGAATTAAAACAGGCGCTTTTATGTGTTAAATTTTCGTGCTTGATACTCTGTGATTCTAATGAAATCATACCGGCCTGTCAATCTAATGGTAAAAGAGCGAGAGGGTCATTACCAAGTCTTTGTAATTTTACAATAAACACTGCACCATTACCAACTTCACTTTCAATATCAACGGATCCGTTCATGCTTTTGACTATTTTCGTAAGCCCGGAGACACCAAACCCATTTCCTGCTTTGCCTTTGGTACTTAGAACCATCCCTTTTCGAATCCCTTCAAGTACATCTTTTTTAATGCCAAGACCATTATCAATCACAGAGACTTGAATGAATTCCTTAATATTCTCAACGTTTATGGTAATTCGGGGGTCAGATATGTCATGTCTCTTAAGGGCCTCCATGGCATTAACAATGAGATTTATAAATACTCTTACAAGCTGGCCGTTTCCCATTACCATCAACGGATTTTCTCGATCGCAATTAACCTCCCACCGAATACCATCCTGGATCATAGAATATGAAACAAGGTTAATCGCCTGATCAATAATTTTGATAATATTAACCGACTCTAATTCTTCATTTTTTCTATTAATTGAAAGTAATGATTCCAAGAACTCAGTACATTGATTAGAGTTGGAATGCACTTCGGAAATGTCGAATAGCATTTCTTTTACCCAATCTTCAGACTCATCCAATTTTTCTTTTAATTTTGGAATTATCATTGATTCCAGTGCCATCGACATTGCAGAGGTGAATTTTTTAGTATCATGAACGACATTGGCAACAAGTGTTCCTGTCTCAACCAATGTTGACATCTCATCAATGGTATACTGGAGCTGGTTAACATACATAGCCACTCTTTGCCTATTATGCTTGATCTCCAGATGAGTTTTGATCCTTGACCGCAATTCGTCAAAAAAGAACGGTTTGGTAAGGTAGTCTACACCACCACATCTGAATGCCTCAACCTTTTCCTCGGCATTTGAAAACCCGCTTATAAAAATAACAGGGATATCTTTCAATTTGTCGTTTGATTTAATACTGCCACATACTTCGTACCCATTCATGTCAGGCAGATTAATATCAAGCAATATCATATCCGGCGGATTATTCTCACAAGCCGTTAAAGCTAATTCTCCTGACAGATAGGACTGCACCTTGTATTCTGAAGCAATCAACATCTTCTCTAACAAGTTTAAATTCGTAGCATCATCATCTACAATAAAGATATTGCTCCCAGCTGTAATATTATCGACTTTATTCATATCAACTCCCAATTTGATAAAAACTCAAATGATAATTCTGGACTAT
>PIVQ01001564.1 GCA_003354055.1 Desulfobacteraceae bacterium
CCGACCAGTCTTACCCCACTGCCATCGTGATTGTTGTCCCCATGCGGACGGAGATGATCAAACAGGGGCCATCCTCCTGTGTGATCCAGGAATCCTCACAGAAATATGTGGAAGCCGCCAAAATTTCCAATATCATTGCCGGTTACATCCGGCAGTTCGGCTACAGGGCTCGCGCTCATAATGATGCCAATTACGAAACCCTCTGCGTCCCCCTGGCCGTGGAATCGAGTTTAGGAGAGCTGGGGCGCATGGGCATCTTCATGCACAAGACCCACGGTCCCTGTGTCCGCCTGGCCGTGGTAACTACGGATATAATACTGCCCAGAACGGTTCCGGATCATGACCTGCACATGGAGACCTTTTGTAAGATCTGCAAAAAATGCGCAGACAACTGCCCATCCGGTTCCATTACCCATGACCAGGAGCAAAGCTCCCGGGGATTCCGGCATTGGTCCATTGATCAGGCACAATGCTTTTCCTATTGGAAAACCATCGGATCAGACTGCGGCATGTGTATTTCCGTTTGCCCCTATACCAAACCCGATACCCTGATCCACAAGCTGGTCAGGTTCTATATTTCCAGAAACATTCTCAACCAGCATATTGCCCTGCTCATGGATGATCTTCTTTACGGCAGAAAGAAGACGCTGCCCAAAACCAATCCGGATTCAATTTTTCCCACCTAAATTAATTACCAGACAAATTTTGATAGGGAAGTACCATACTTATATCTTCATTCAGATGGGCATAACAGTGAATTGCACAGGCAGACATGCGATTTATTCATTTACATGCGCGCCTCAATCCCCTACACTACCAATTATACAGGACTTCTTATCGACAAACCCCACCCTTGAAGGGTACTTCTAATAA
>PIVQ01001565.1 GCA_003354055.1 Desulfobacteraceae bacterium
GCCTAAAGATGTACTTGATCATTTCCAAAAAGTGTTTATTTGTAAACGTCCTATGGGCTTAACAATCACACAAGATCAAGGCCCTGCTGAACCACGCGGCGAACGCTCTGAGCGTCCAGTTGGTGATAAACGCAGCTTTAACAAAGACGACAGTGCACGCGGTGATAAGCGCAGCGGTCCTCGTAAAGAACGTCGCCCAGTAAGCTTCACAGCTAAATAGCAACAACTCTTTAATAAAAAAACCTTGCCACGAAAGTGACAAGGTTTTTTGTTTTTAAGCTGCTGTTACAGTGAAAACAAGGTAAACTTTCGCGTCAATTCAATAGCGGCTTGAGATAGTTTTATTAGCTTACTTAATGCCTATAAATATATTTTCTTTCATCTTAAAACAACAAAAATTCTGTAAACTAGACAAAGGCTATAATTCACGGACGAATTAAAAATTGAAAAAGATTTACGACAACTTGCTCCTTCTAGCAATAATACTCCCCATTTTATTATGCATTACTATTCCTATTTTAATGGACTTTACAGATCCGCCATTCATCTCAAATGAACTATACGACGTTGTTTTCTTTATAGCCCTCCCTGTTATCTGTTGTGCACTATTTATCTATTTAAATATTCTTATATTCTTATATTCTTATATTCTTATATTCTTATATTCTTATATTCTTATATTCTTATATTCTTATATTCAATAAATATAAACGCTGCAGTAAATATAGAGAATCACTTAAATACAATTTTTCAGATACTAAAATGAAATTGGCATCCATTTTCATGTACCCGTTATCCCCTTTATTAATCTATGGAATACTCTATATTTTTATCTCTGATCCTATTAAATTATGGGCTTACTACACGCAAGGC
>PIVQ01000104.1 GCA_003354055.1 Desulfobacteraceae bacterium
TGATGCCCTTGGCGCTATCCAGGCCATTGCCGTAACCGTTGGATTGCCGTTTACCTTTATAATGCTTGTCATGCTCGTCAGCCTCTTTATGGGACTGCGTCATGAAATGAAGAAAATTCATACATAGCCCTATCCTCTAACCCTATCCTCCTTCGGGAGTATTAATACCGTAACCTGCCTGTTCCTGGTCTTACAGGCAGGTTGCGGTTAATACATCCTATAACCCCCATCAGTCCATACACCGTTCTGGGTATGACGCTTTCCCTGCCCATTTCTGGTAATTAGTCCTACCTGTTCCAATTGGAGTGCCAGGTTCTGTCAGGTCCTGAATTGTTTGGAAATCCAATTGGGGTTTTCAACATTGGCAAAGCCCGGGGGGTATGGTAGGCTACCGGTCTTGACAAGACTTGTGAGACTTTGGGAACCTGATAAATGGATTCGAAAAACAGATGCCACAGCCTGTGGCAAACCCTTGCCCCCAGAATCATGCCCGGGGATATTGAACAGAGCAACAGCCTGTTATACTGGCGGACTTTAATATTGACGGTGGTGCTCTGTTCCGGCGTCCTTATGGGTGTGCTTGTTCTTGTGCCCGTGACCATCCTGGCAATTAAAGAAAATCTGTACTTTCTCTTATACTCTGATTTTATCATGCTGGGCATTTGTTTCGCGCTTCTTTTTTTGCCCGGCCTCAGGTTCATATTCAGGGCAATGACAGCCTTGACCCTGGTGTATTTCATCGGAATACTGGTGATTGTTAATGTCGGCGTGACTCTGGGCGGACCAGCCTGGCTTTTCGGATTCGCAGTGCTTTCCGGTGTGTTCTTCGGGTCAAGAGCGGCATTGATTGCCCTGACAATCAACACGGTCACCATGACGGTCATCGGTGTTTGCCTCGCCGGTAAACCCTGGGGCATCGCCTCCCCCCCATTTTATTCAAATGAGTTGATTGTGGTGGCTGTCAGCAATTTCCTGTTTTTGAATGCGCTGGTATCCATATCAGTCTCAGTACTGGTGAAGGGATTGGTCAGGGCTAATGAAAAGGAACACCAACTGGCGCTCTCCTTAAAGAAAAAACAGGAGATGCTTGCAGGAGAAATAAGAGAGAGGGAACTGGCAGATGCAGCCAGGGTAGAGAGCGAGGAAAGATACCGGAATATCCTGAGAAACATAGAAGACGGCTATTTTGAAGTGGATCTTGAGGGGAATCTGACCTTTTTTAATGCATCTATGTCCAATATGCTGGGATATTCTCGTAAGGAGTTGCTGGGGATGAATAACCGCATTTTTATGGATAAAACCAATGCCCGGGAAATTTTCAGGGCATTTAACCGGACTTTCAGGACAGGGGTACCCATGCGTTCCCTGGACTGGCAGTTGATTCGAAAAGACGGCACCCAGTGTGCGGTGGAAGTTGTGGGTTCCCTGATCAGCGATGCCGAGGATACGCCTCTGGGTTTCAGGGGTATTGCAAGGGATGTGTCCCACAGAAGGGCCATGGAAGCCAGTCTTCGCCAATCACAGAAGATGGAGTCCATTGGTACCCTGGCTGCAGGGATTGCCCATGATTTTAATAATGTATTATACATCATCGTGGGGAATGCAGATCTGGCTATTGAAGATATTCCAAAACATGCCCCCGTCCGGATTTATTTGCAGCAGATTAAGGCTGCGAGCCTTCGTGCCGCAGGAGTTGTCAGACAATTGTTGAATTTCAGTCGTGATACCGAGCAGAAACTTGTCCCTTTGGATCTGGGTGAAATCGTCCGGGAGGAATTGGCCTTTTTACGGTCCAGCTTTCCGTCTTTCATTGATATCCGCTTTGAGATGCCTGGGGCATCTATTTATGTTCTCGGTGACAGGGTTCAGATTAATCAATTATTAATCAACATCTGCACCAATGCAGCACAGGCAATGGAGAAAAAGGGAGGGTGCATCTTCCTGAAATTATCCTGTATTCGTGCCGAACCATCGGTTTCGGTAGAAGAAAAAGAGCTTGAGCCCGGTGTGTATGCATGTCTGAGTATAGAGGACAACGGTCCTGGTATTCCTCCTGAACTGATAGACAAAATTTTTGATCCGTATTTTACAACCAAAGAAGTGGGGAAAGGATCCGGTATGGGACTGTCCGTGGTTCACGGTATCGTGAAGACCCATAGTGGTGTGATTGAGGTGGAAAGCTTGCCGGGTGAGGGCGCTAATTTTCGAATCTTGATTCCGCTTACCTTTGAAAAACCTGTCCGGAATGTCCAGGAAAGTCCGCCGGAAAACAGGTTGCCCAAGGGGAGTGAATCCATATTGTTTGTGGATGATGAGCCCGTGGTCTTAGAGACAACAAGGAAAATTCTCACTCGGTTGGGATATACTGTCCGGGCTATTTCCGATCCGAGTCAGGCACTGGCCGTTTTTAAATCTCATCGTGATTCTTTTGACCTGGTGATCACCGATATGACCATGCCAGGAATGAAAGGGGAGGATTTGGTAACCGCCATTCTTGGAATCCGCCGGGATATACCGGTAATCATCTGCACAGGGCATGGGGATGCTCTGGATGAGGACAGGGCACTCTCTCTTGGCGCGTCCGGATTTATGATGAAACCGGTTTCCATGCATACACTGGCAACCCATATCCGCAACATTCTGGATCAGGGTTGATTTTTTTCCTGAGTTGATGAGCGCACCTTTTTCTTTTACGCGCTATAAATTCTAAATATGGGTAGCCAATTGCTTGACAACCCAGGGGACCTATAATATCTTTGAACGTTATTTTTTAAGGGATTATGGAGAATGATCAATAGACACGAGCAGGAGAAAAAACAGTTTCGGCGACTCTTCCGGCAACAGGGGGTTGACCGGTTTGAAGAACGGTTTCAGGTACTGGAGGCCTTTTTAAAACTGGAACACCATGTCAGCCTGGAAGAGATAGCCAATCAGCTCAAGGCTGACGGTATACTTGTCGACAAGGATTTCGTGGCCCGGAGTATGGAACAGCTTTGCCGATTCGGTTTTGCCAGCCGTGTGGAGTTTGAGCAGGACGATAAAATCTTATACGAGCACAGGCATCTTGGGGTTCACCACGACCATATGGTCTGTACAAAATGTGGATCTATTTTGGAGTTCAAAGATGAAGCCATGGAAGAACTCCAGAGAAAAGTAGCCCAGGCCTACGGGTTTTATATGCTCCAGCATAAGATGGACATATACGGTCTTTGTTCTCAATGTATGGCCTTAAGGGAAGCATTGGTTCCCCTTCACAAGGCCAAACCCGGTGAAAAACTGGTGGTCAAATCGGTTGATGCCGGTAAAAAAATGCAGCTGAGAATTTCTTCCATGGGACTGAAAATAGGTGATTCCGTTGAGATGGTGTCCAGTGGAATAGGCGGTCAGGTGGTGATTGCAGTTGGTGACAATCGACTGGTAATCGGTACGGGCATGGCACAAAAAATATGGGTTCAGTCCCTGGGTGGCAGAAGCCTTGCCCGGGAAAGTCAGGCCCAAAGGCCGGTTCAAGACATTGATGCCGTAAACTTAAGTCAGATGAAGGCGGGCCAGGAAGGTACCATCATCCGGGTGTCCGGGGAAAGTCTTTTACGCCGCCGCCTTCTGGAAATGGGCATTAACCGGGGAACTACCGTGTATGTGGAAAAATATGCCCCGCTGAAGGACCCTCTGGAACTGGTGGTCAAAGGCTATCATATTTCCCTGAGAGTGGAAGAGGCCGCTAATATTCTGGTCGAAAATGTAAAGTCTAAGAAAAGATAAATATGAAAAAGATCACCATTGCCCTGGCCGGCAATCCAAATTGCGGTAAAACCACTATTTTTAACAACCTTACCGGTGCCCGGCAAAAGGTCGGCAACTGGCCGGGTGTCACTGTTGAAAAAAAAGAGGGGCGCCTCAAATACAAAGACCATGAGGTTAAGGTGGTGGATCTGCCGGGAACTTACAGTCTTACACCTTTTTCCATAGAAGAGGTAACGGCCCGGGATTATGTCCTAAACGAGGCTCCGGATATTGTAATCAATATTATTGATGCCTCAAATCTTGAAAGAAGCCTGTTTCTGGCCCTTCAGATTCTTGAACTGGGTCGTCCTGCACTATTTGTCCTGAATATGGCGGACATGGCCGAGGCCAAAGGGATAAAAATAGATGCAGACAAATTATCCAGTTTGCTGAACGTGCCTGTGGTTTTTACCGTTGGAAATAAAAATAAGGGTACGGATGCAATCCTTGCTGCAGCGGTCCGGGAAATTCAGGTCTTTGAATCCGGGAAAATCCCCAGACCTATCCGATACGGGAAAGAAATTGAAAACAGTATTGAAGCGGTTTGTGACATTCTTTTATCCGGCAGGGGGACTGATGCTCCGGTGCGTACCCGGTGGCAGGCCATTAAACTGCTTGAAGATGACAAACTGATCAAAATTCAACTGGAGAATCATCCCGAGGCATCACAGGCGCTGCTTACTGCAGCCACCTGCCGCAGCCGGATTTATAATTTGTTTCAGGATGAATTTGAGATTGTACTTACCGATGACAGATACGGGGTGATTGAGGGATTGCTAAAGACTTCCGTCACCCATTCGGCACAGAAGCGGATTGACATGTCCAGAAATATTGACCTGGTGCTCACAGACAGGTTTTTCGGGATTCCTGTTTTTATTTTTTTTATCTGGGCCATGTTTCAGTTGACCTTTTCTCTTGGTGCCTATCCCATGGAATGGCTCGAATCCGGAGTGGCGCTCTTGTCCGGTTCATTGGACAAGGCCATGGAACCTTCCCTGTTAAAATCCTTGGCTTTGGACGGAATTGTGGCCGGTATCGGGTCGGTGATTATTTTCCTCCCAAATATATTGATATTATTCTTCTGCATTGCCCTGTTTGAAGATACCGGGTATATGGCCAGGGCCGCTTTTCTGATGGACCGGGTCATGCATACCGCAGGGCTTCATGGAAAATCCTTTATACCCATGCTGATGGGTTTTGGCTGCAACGTGCCTGCCATAATGGCCACCCGGGCTCTGGAAAACCAGAAAGACCGGGTGTTGACCATTTTAATGACCCCGTTTATGTCCTGTTCGGCCAGATTACCGGTGTATATTGTTCTGGCAGGCACTTTTTTTGCGGACAAGGCCGGTACTATTATTTTTTGTCTGTATGCTGCAGGTATTGTCCTGGCCATCCTGTCCGGTAAAATTTTGAGAACCCTTTTGTTTAAGGGTGAAGAAGCCCCTTTTGTCATGGAACTGCCGCCTTACCGGGTACCCATGCTCAAAAGCCTGCTCATCCACATGTGGGACAGAAGCAAAATGTTTTTGAAAAAAATGGGCGGAGTTATTCTTGTGGGATCTATCATTATCTGGTTGTTGTCTACCTTTCCCCAGAAGGTTGACTATTCAGTGGATTATGATGTACAAATCGCCAAAGTTAGGCACCTTGTAACCCTTCAAGACGGGAATTCCAGGGATCAGGCCGGGCTTGAACTTGAACTAAAAGTTCAGGAAATGTTAAACCAAAAAGAACAGGAACGGGTGGCCGGATCCTACATCGGGATGATAGGCAAGGCTCTGGAACCGGTGTTCAGCCCCATTGGTATCGGCTGGCAGGCCAGCGTGGCTCTGGTCACAGGGTTCGTAGCCAAGGAAGTGGTGGTCAGCACAATGGGGGTGCTCTATGGGGTGGGCAATGATGGCGGGGATGCCCTTGAAAATGCCTTAAAAAAATCTGGAATGACACCTTTATCTGCCCTGTCCATGATGGTTTTTGTTCTTTTGTATGTTCCATGTTTTGCAACAGTGGTTGCCATTTACAGGGAAGCGTCTGCAAAGTGGGCCTGTTTTAATGTAGTCTATACAACCATGGTTGCATGGGGGATGTCTTTTCTGGTATACCAGGCTGGAATGATACTAAGCTGAGTCAATGATTGGAGATACCTATGACGGTTTTGCTCGATAAGAAGATAAAAGGATTTATATTTGTCCTCATTGTTTTGGGAATGCTTTCAGGTGCCGCTACCGCTGCCGAGCGAATGGCGGTAAAGGCTTCCATTGCCAACCTTCGGGACGGGGCCGGCACAAAAAATAAAGTGCTCTGGCAGGTGGAAAAATATCACCCCTTTCTTGTGATTTCCAAGAAGAAAGATTGGTATGAGGTCAAGGATTTTGAAGGGGATACTGCCTGGATTCATAAATCCCTCCTGGGAAAGATCTCTGCGGTAATTACCACTAAAACCAAGTGTAATGTAAGGTCAAAACCGGATAAGAACAGCAAGGTGGTGTTGCGGGTGGAACGGGGGGTACCGTTCAAAGTCCTGAAACGCAAGGGAAACTGGATTCGCATAGAACATGCAGACGGAGAGATCGGCTGGATCTATAAAAAACTTGTCTGGTAATTATAATTTTTAAACGTAAGGGTAAATAGCAAATGTCAGATCAAGGCGTATCAAACGAACGGAGACGAGAACTGGAACAGATGGATCCCTTTCAGGAGTCCCTGATTAAAGGGCTGGACTACGCATCGAAGCACAAAAACCAATTGATACTGATTCTGGGTGCTGTGGTTGTGGTTTGTGTGGTTTTTTCAACCATTATGTTCAATTTTAAGCGGTCAGAGCTTAAAGCCTCACAGATGGTGGCCAAAGCCGGTGCTGTATATGCAGAGAGTATTTCTGAAGACCAGGATCCTCAGAAGGGCTATGAAGCGGTTAAAGATCAGTTTGAGGCCGTATTTGATGAATATGCCAATACCAGTGCCGGCAGAATGGCGCAGGTAACCTATGCAAAAATTTGTTTTGATGCCAAAGAATATGACAAAGCCTATGCCTTGTATGCAGATGCCCTGGAAACGCTGGGTAATGAGGCGGGTATGAAGAACTTTTTGCTGTCTGCACTGGGGAATCTGGCACAGTTGAAGAATGAACCGGAAAAGGCAAAAGCCTATTACCTCCGTATTGAAAAAGGGGCGTCTACTCTTTTAAAGGATGAGGCACGGTTTGCCCTGGCACTTATTTATGAAGCTGAAAATGATATGGAATCCAGTCTGAAAATGTATGAAAAGATTGTCAAAGAAAACGGCAATTCATTGTATAAAACTATTGCTGAATCCCGTGTTAGCGGAATCCAATAGACCTTGCCCAAACTAAAAAAGGCTGCCGTTTGGCAGCCTTTTTTAGAAAAGGAAAAAAAGATGAAAAAACTAACCGCTGGTTAGTGATGACTTTAAACTGCAAAGTTCCTGCCATCCGCCTCTATCTATTCTGTTTTTTTTGTAATCTATTGAAAATAAACCCTAATTTTCTCAGTCGATATGGTCGGCATCAGGTTCCCTATTCTGATCTTCCTTAAATAAAACCGCAAAAGTTCAAAATTTTGAACTTTATGATTGGGGACATGCCTGCTAATTTGCTCAACTTATCTATCTTTAAAGGGTTTGGATGGAGTTCAAAATTTTGAACTTTTGGGGAGGAGGACGGGAGATCCTTTATTCATCCTACTTTCCGAGTTTCAACTCTTTGTCCAGGTTGAATTTTTTCAGTTTCTGGTTGAGGCCGCTTTTTCCAATACCGAGAATGCCTGCTGCTTTGGTCTGGACATTCCCGGACATTTTCATAGCCCTTTGAATCATTCTTTTTTCAACTGCAGCAAGCGTTTCTGCCAGTCCAACTCCTTCGGGAATACCCTCAAGCTGGAGGGTGTTGGTGCCAGTGTTGCGAATCTGAGGCGGGAGGTCCGAGGCTGTAATAAGGCTGGCGTCTGAAAGAATAACAGCCCGTTCAATGACATTTTCAAGTTCCCGGACATTGCCCTTCCATTCATAGTCACAGAGTATCTGAGTGGCCTTTTTGTCTATTCCGGTTACCATGCCTGCGGATTCCGGTCCCGAGGTATATTTCTCTATAAAATGATTGATCAGCAGGGTGATGTCTTCCTGTCTGTCTCTCAAGGGCGGCATGACAGCCTTAACCACATTGAGGCGGTAATAGAGATCTTCTCTGAAATTTCCCTTATGCACCTCATCTTCCAGGACTTTATTGGTGGCGGCAATGAGCCTAAAATCAACCGGAATAGATGTGGAACTGCCCACCCGCTCCACGGTCCTTTCTTGAAGTACCCGCAATAATTTAACCTGAAGAGGCATGGGGAGTTCTCCGATTTCATCAAGGAAAAGGGTGCCTTTGTCTGCCAATTCGAACCGTCCTTTTTTCATATTGGCAGCCCCTGTAAAAGCGCCTTTTTCATGGCCGAATAATTCGCTTTCCAGTAGGGATTCGGCAAAGGCTGAACAATTGACGGCAATAAGGGATCGGTTTTTTCTCAGGCTGTTATAATGAATTGATTTGGCCACCAACTCCTTACCGGTGCCGCTTTCCCCTTCGATGAGAACCGAGGCGTTTGTCGGTGCAACCTTCTGGATGATTTCATATAGCTCCTGCATGGGTTTGGCTTTGCCGATGATGTTGTCAAACTGGTACCGGGAACGCATGGCCTCCCTTAAAATGGTATTTTCCTGAACTATTTGGTACATGGAAATGGCTTTGGCAATGTGGGCAATCAGGGCTTCATTTTCAAAGGGCTTGAGGATAAAGGTATAGGCACCTTTGTGCATGGCTTCAACTGCTTTTTCCACACTGCCGAATGCGGTCATGATGATCACAGGCAGGTCCGGTTTGAGTTCTTTTATCCGCTCCAGCAGATCTATACCGGACATTCCGGGCATTTTAACATCACTTAAAACCAGGTCAATGAACTGGGTATTTAAGATATCAAGGGCTTCCATCCCGCTTGATGCGGTAAAGGGGCGGTATCCCTCTTCTGCAAGTACCTCTCCGATGATCATGGGATAGTGTTTTTCATCATCGACGATCAATATGTTTTCCATTTATATCTACTCCTTAAATGCCGCTTTCTTCTGCGGGCAGAACGATTTCTACCTTTGTTCCGTGGGGATCTGTGTTGGATATCTGTAAACTTCCCTGGTGGGCTTCAATAATATTTTTTATTATCCCCAGTCCCAATCCGGTGCCGGTTTCTTTGGTCGTGAAAAAGGGCGTCCATATTTTTTTTAATACCTCTTCCTCAATGCCCTCGCCTGTATCGGTTACGCTGATGTGAATCATGCCGGAATTATACCATGTGGCAATGGTAATCGTACCTTTTTCTTCCATGGCCTGAAATGCATTGAGGAATATATTTAGAAAGGCCTGGTATAGCATGGCCGTGTCTGCCAGAATTTCCGGCAGATTGTTTTGAAAATCCTTCACAATTCTGACGTTTTCTTCCTCAATTTGAGGGGCAAGGAATACCAGGTTTTTTTCGATAATATCTTCAACGGCACAGGGTCGAAGATCAGCAACCATAGGTTTGGCAAAATCAAGAAAATCTTTGATGATGTGATCCAGCCGGGTAGATTCTTCAACGATAATACCCGGGATACTGGACGTGGGATCAAGTCTGGCCATCTTTTTTTCCATCAACTGGGCAGAGCTTTTGATAATTCCTAAAGGGTTACGGATTTCATGGGAAACCCCTGCGGTCATCTCACCGATGGCAGACAGATGCTCGGTCCGCCGCAGTTTTTCTTCAAGTTTCAGCCTTTCTTCAGCCCGGCGTTCAATGATTCGTTCTCCGTACTTGACCACAAATCTGAGTACCATAAATAAAACGCCCATGATGCTGGCGCAACTGGCAACGATCAGGCCCTGGAGTTTAAATACCTGCTGATAATCATCCGACACATCCCGGATGATTTCAATCACCCCGATGACCATTTTGTCTTTGGCACGGGATAGTTGAACCTCCTGGATCAGTGGGGCAAAGGTGACGATTTTTGTTTCCTTGGGAAACCAGAACATCAATTCCAGAAAGCTTCCCTTCTGTATAAGTTTGGATGTAGCTTCACTCTGCATGGCCTTCTCATAATGAACGCCACCGGCATTTTCCATTCCGATCCGGGTTTTGTCAAAGCTGTAACCGATAATATTATCGGTTCCGTATATATTGACCATCTCCACATGGAAGCTGTGCAGGGTGGATTTTACCACCGCATCCAACAGCTGATGCTGGTTTTTTTCCCTTAATTTTATTTCCCCGTGTTTAAATACAACCGGGGCCACAAATCTCAAAAAAATCTGGTGGTTGAGGTTCTCAACAAGAAGCCGGTTGTACTCCTTGCTTTTTTCAAGGAGGATATTTCTTACCCAATGGGCGTTCAAGGCCGCAATTACTATTGTTGCCGTGAGCATGACAATCAGGCTTGCAACAGTAAAGGCTTTGACCAGTACAAAGGGGCGAGGTCCTGGGCTAACTTCGTTCTTTTGGGGTATTTTTTTCACAATAGTATGGATTTTAGGAAAAAGTTTTCATGTTTTTTTGGTTTTTAATTTGACAAATCACTCTCATATTTGCTATTCAATCCTTTAAAAGAACGATTATACTTGACTTTGCACACATATCGTATCAAGTTATAGTAATATTGACACGACATAGCAATATAAAAATATACATGTATAACTCGTTACGACCCCTTGCGACAGCCGAACTAAGGAAATAATGGTATGGTTTTTGGGAAAAAGAATCATCTTGTTGGTCTAGACATTGGATCCGCCTTTGTGAAAGTGGCTGAACTCAAGATGTCCAAAAAGGGAAGTTTCCTTCACAAATTCGGTATGGCGCGTGTCTCGGAAGGCGCTGTCTCCGAAGGCAGGATCATGGACATGGAGGGGCTTGCCGAGACCATTCGCAATCTGTTTAAATCCCAGAAAATTAAGCAAAAAAATGTCGCCATTTCAACTGGCGGGCATTCTGTGGTCATCAAGACCATCAGTACGGCAAAGGTGCCTGACAAAGAGCTGCACAAAACCATTCGTTCCGAGGCTGAGCAATATATTCCCTATGACATAGACGATGTCAATATTGATTATCAGATTTTAGGGGAGAGCGAATTTTCGCCTGACCAGATGAATGTGCTTCTTGTGGCGGTAAAACAGGATCTGGTGGCGGAGTATATTGAGTTGATCCGTATGGCGGGTCTGAATCCATGTGTCATTGATGTGGATACTTTTGCCCTGCAGAATATCTATGAGACCCTGCCTGAAAACGATCCTGAACAGGTTACCCTGCTTGTGGATGTGGGGGCCTCAAAGACATCTTTAAATATACTAAAAGATAACAACTCAATAATGATGCGGGACATGATGTCGGGATTCAACCAGGTCCTTGAGTCCCTGAGCGAGCAGTATGAAATAGATTTAGAGGCTGCAGGAGATATTATCCTGGGTGGGAAAGAACCGCCTGATGATCCGGATACGGTAAAGGAAATTTACCAGTCTGTTTCCAATGCCTGGTGTTCTGAAATCTGTGAAGTTGTCCATACGTTTGAGTCAAATACCAACGATATGAGACTAAGCAAAATCGTATTGAGCGGGGGGGGGGGATTTATTGACAATTTTGCCCAAAGCCTGAGATCTGAGCTGGATGTGCCTGTTTCAAATATCAACCCCTACGACGGACTAATTATTGATGCCAAACGGTTTCCGACCGAGGTGTTGGAAATGACAAAACTCCAGGCCCCCATTGCATTGGGACTTGCCATGAGACGGGCGGATGACAAATGATACGCATCAACTTATTGCCGTTCCGGCTGGCCCGTGTAAAGGAAAATATTCGGCGACAGGTTTCGATTTTCCTGCTTTCAATTGTGTTGGTTGCGACCCTGTTGGCTTGGTACAGTTTTGGGGTGGATAGAAAAATTGCCAAAATTAAAAGCCAGACGGATTCAGTTAAAACGCAGATCACTCTATACAAACAAAAGGCGGACCGGGTGACTGAGATAAAGAAAAAACTCAAGGTCCTCAATGAGAAACTGGAAATCGTTGCCTCCCTTCAAACCCGGAAAGATGAGCAACAGATCCTTTTAGAGGAGATGGCCGATCGCGTTGTTCCGGAAAGGATGTGGCTGGAAAAATTAAAGGCTGATGCCACTCAGGTGACAGTGCAGGGAGTTGCCTATGATAATCCCACCATTGCAGATTTTATGCGGAACCTTGAAAAATCACCCCTGTTCAGCAGTGTCGATCTAAAGCGGTCAAAAATAAAAACTTTTGAGGGGGATATCGATTTAAAGGCCTTTGAACTGATTTGTGCTAAAAAACAAGCAACGCCTGAGAAAACACCCCAAAAGGGTAAAAAGTAATGGCTGAAGAACAAAAAGAAAATATCCGTGAACAACTCAAGGTAAAGATGGATGCCCTGTTTGCCAGAATCGGTAAACTGACAAAAGTTCACCGCCTCCTTATCTGCCTTGTGACTTTTTCTTTAATTGGGGGAAGTTATTACTATTTTATTTTTGCCCCAAAACATGAAGCGCTTCAATCGGCCCGTGCAGAACTTAAAACCCAGGAAGATAAGCTAAATACATACAAAATAAAGGCAAGATCCTTAGCCAAATTTGAGAAAAAGATGGCAGAGGCCCAGGAAAAATTCAATATTGCCATGAAAGCTCTGCCGGATAAAAAAGAGCTGCCCTCACTGCTGACCGGGGTATCCAAGGCCGGCAGTAATGCCGGACTGGAATTTATTCTTTTTCAGCCGAAACCTATTGTGAATAAGGAATTCTATAAAGAAATCCCCCTGTCCATGACAGTTAGCGGAAGTTATCATCAGGTAGCAGATTTTTTCTTCCAGGTGGCCGGGTTGAACCGAATCGTCAATATTCAGGATGTGTCCATTGCAACAGACACTAAAAATGCAGGCCTTATCCAGATGAAATGTTCCGCTGTTACTTATATGTTTGCAGAACAGGTGGAGGAGAAGCCCAAGGGCAAAAAAGGCAAGAAAAAAAAGAAGTGAGGATGATTGGCTAAGGATATGACAAAGTTGATTAAAATATCTTATATCTTGGGACTCGGGATTATCATGTTTTGTTTGGCCTCCTGCGAAGAAAAACAAGAGGCCAGGCAAATTGATCAGCCTCCTAAGGTGATTTCCAAAACAATTGCTATCCAGCCTTCGGCCCCGGGGAAAAAAGTGCCTGGGAAAGTGTCTGGCCCAGATAAAGCTGTTGCGGCTGCCCAAAAAGACACAGGGAAAATTGAAGATGGTTTAAAATCATCAGCTTCCAGTTCCCAACCGGATAAGGATGATTTTCTATCCCAAGCAACTGCGGAATCGGCCAACGATAAGACCTCTCCTGTGGCAGAGGAACTTGTAAAACGGGAGAAAGCCCTTGCCAAGGCTGCTGAAGATATGGTCAAAGAGGCGAACCAGACCAAAAAATATGACTCAAAAGGCCGGGTAGATCCCTTTATTCCTTTACTCAGCGAAAAAAAAGAAGCTGAATCAACGGCAGATGGAGACTCAGGCAAACCCAAACGGATGCTGACGCCTTTGGAGAAAATGGATTTAAGCCAGATTAAACTGGTGGCAGTTATACAGATGACGGGCCGGTCTCTTGCCATGGTTGAAGAGGCTAACGGCAAAGGATATGAAGTGAAATTGGGAACGTACATGGGGCAAAACGGCGGACAGGTATCTGCCATCAATGCGGAGAGTGTTGTGGTTAAGGAATACTTCAAGGATTTCAAGGGAAAACGCAGGGAGCGGTTTCAGGAGATCAAATTTCATAACATCGAGGGTGGGGAATAATAATGGGGTATTATCAGTCTGCGCTTAAACGACATGGGGCGATTATGGTCGGTGTCTTGTTGACACTTTTCCTTGTGGCAGGATGTGCAACCCATAAATCCGAAAACTTGAGTGAAAATGAAAGCGGTAAGGCAGAAGCCCAAGTTGGTACAAACGGTGCCAATACTGCACCTGATGCCAATACGGCGCCTAAAAATGTCCAGGCGATTGCCGTCGAAACGGACGAGAAGCATCTGGAAATATGGATCCAAGGTTCAGAAAAACTGGAATATACCTCCATTAAACAGCCGTTTCCCTTTGCTGTTTCCGTATACTTACCTGACACAGTCCTTATGCCTGGAATTGTACCGGATTCAATATCTGACAGCCGTATTTCCGGTGTGAAGGCCGGATATGCAGACAAAGAGCAAACCACCGCCAAAATTGAAATTTTGCTCAACCAGGACCTGCCCTACCAGGTCAAAGAGGAGGGAAATCGTCTTGGCATTATTCTCCAGGGGGAAGCCATGGTTGCAAAAGAGACTGTGGTGCATAATGCTACGGCTCAGGTCTCACCCTATACCGAGACTGCAGCGAAAGAAAAGGCTGGTATTCAGCAAGCCTCTCAGGCCGAAGTGCAAGTTATCCCCGATACCATGGCTGAATTGACCCAGATTGAATTTGACACAAGCCCCTCAGGCCATTCAGATATCAGGATTCAGACCACGCATCCGGTTCGTTATGAAACCCGACAGATCAATTCAGAGCAATTGGTTTTGATATTGTACAATACTAAAATACCCAAGCATCATCAGCGTCCTTTATTGACCCGGTATTTCAACTCCGCCGTGGAGCAGGTAAATCCCGAACCCATGCCGGCAAATACTCAAGACTCGCGAGTAAATATCCGGATCAGAGAGCAGGTTCCGTTCAGGGTGGTGCAGACTAAGTCCGGTATTCAAATGGCATTTGAGCCCTCCTCTGTAACCCCTCCTGAGTTTGACAAGGCCAGAAAAGAACTGGTATCTGCAACAGGCCAAACCGAAATTTATGAAGTACAACCCGCAGTTGCATCACGTGGTCTTGTTGCAGTTCCGAGCCAGGCAGCAGCCCTTTCAGGGCATTCTACTTCCTCAATGACTGCTCAAACATCTGCTATGGCGAACCGGCCTTCTGAATACACCGGCGAAAAAATCAAGCTTGATTTCTTTGATACAGATATTAAAAATGTATTCAGAATTCTAAGAAGCGTCAGCGGTTTGAACTTTGCCATTGACAGGGATGTCCAGGGAAAGGTGACCCTTAGCCTACAAGAACCTTTGCCATGGGACCAGGTCCTTGATCTGGTGTTAAAGATGAATGGCCTGGGCAAGACAATGGAAGGCAATGTGGTTCGTATTGCCACAGCTGAAACCCTGAAAAACGAAAAACAGATGATTCAGGATGCCATTGCGGCCCAGAAAAAAGCGGCCGAGCAAAAAGTGGCATTGGAACCATTGGTGACCGAGTATATTCCTATTAATTATTCGGACGCCACTGCAGATATCCAGCCTCATATCACCCAGATTTTGACGCCGGACCGAGGGCGGGTGTCTGTGGATACCCGGACCAATATGATCATCCTTAC